>CALMFQ010000084.1 GCA_937863215.1 uncultured Pseudomonadota bacterium | reverse complement strand
TGGCGCCAATTTTCTCATCGATGCCGAGAGTAATCTCAAGGCTGCCCTTGGCGCCTTTGGCCACAGTGCTCATGGTGGCACGGCGAAGCAGCCATCGGCGCCAGATGCCGGCCAAGCGCAAACAACGCCGGCCACAGCAGCCGATCACGCAGGGCATAATCCGGCGCCGGCCAAGTCCGCTCACGAGGGACATTGACCATGTTAAGCCGAATCATCGACTGGTCGGTGCGGAACGTATTTCTGGTCATCCTCGCCACTTTTTTTATCGTCGCTGCCGGTGTCTGGTCGGTTGCCAGAACGCCGCTTGATGCGATTCCCGATCTGTCGGACGTGCAGGTCATCATCTACACCGAATATCCCGGCCAGGCACCGCAGGTAGTCGAAGATCAAGTCAGCTATCCGCTGACCACCGCGATGTTGTCGGTGCCACGTTCCAAGGTGGTTCGTGGCTTCTCGTTCTTCGGCGCTTCGTTTGTGTATGTGATCTTTGAAGACGGCACCGATATCTACTGGGCACGGTCGCGCGTACTGGAATACCTCAACTCGGTGGCCGGACGCCTGCCCAAGGGCGTGGCACCGACACTCGGCCCGGACGCAACTGGCGTTGGCTGGGTTTACCAATACGTCTTGGTAGCCAAACAGAAGACTCTGGCAGAGCTGCGGGCAGTCCAGGACTGGTTTGTACGTTATCAGCTGACCAAGGCGCACGGCGTGGCCGAAGTCGCCAGCGTTGGCGGCTTTGTGCAGCAATATCAGGTGACGGTCGAACCACGCAAACTGCAGGCTTACGGCATCCCCTTGAAGCAGGTCAGTGACGTGATCCGCATGAGCAATACCGACGTCGGTGGGCGCGTGGTGGAGCTGGCGGAAACCGAATACATGGTGCGCGGCCGTGGCTATCTGCGTGGCATCGCCGATCTGGAAAAACTGGTAGTCAAAGCCACCGGCGGTGTGCCGGTGTTGATTCGCGATATCGCTCGCGTCGAGCTGGTGCCGGAAGAACGGCGCGGTATTGCCGAACTCAATGGCGAAGGCGAAGTGGTCGGCGGCATTGCCATGGCGCGCTACGGCCAGAATGCCCTCGACGTGATTCACAACATCAAGGCGAAACAACAGGAGATTCTGGCTGGATTGCCAGATGGGGTGACGATCCAGACGGTATATGACCGCTCGGGCCTGATTCATCGCGCCATCGAAACTTTGAAAGGCACGCTGATCGAGGAAAGCCTGATTGTCGCACTGGTTTGCGCGGTGTTTCTGCTACATCTGCGCAGCGCGCTGGTAGCGATCCTGATGCTGCCGGTTGGCGTGTTGATCGCTTTCATCATCATGCACGGCATGGGTTTGAACGCGAACATCATGAGCCTTGGCGGAATAGCGATTGCCATCGGTGCGATGGTCGATGCGGCGATTGTGATGATCGAAAACACCCACAAGCATCTGGAGCGCAGCGACGGCAGCAAATCCCGCCTGGAGCTGGTCAGCGAAGCCTGCCGTGAAGTGGGGCCAGCGCTGTTTTTCAGCCTGCTGATCATTACCGTCTCTTTTCTGCCGGTGTTTACGCTTGAAGCGCAGGAGGGACGCCTGTTCAGCCCGCTGGCCTTCACCAAGACCTTTTCCATGGCTGGCGCGGCGCTGTTGTCGGTAACGCTGGTGCCGGTACTGATGCTGCTGTTCGTGCGTGGCAAAATCCTGCCGGAGCGTAAAAACCCGGTGAACCGGCTGCTGATCTGGATTTATCGACCCGTTATCAATACGGTGCTGCGCTGGCAGAAGACCACCATCGCGCTGGCGCTAATGGTGCTCGCGGTTACGCTTGTGCCGCTGCGGCAACTCGGCAGCGAATTCATGCCGGCATTGAACGAAGGCACCTTGCTATACATGCCGGCAACTCTGCCTGGATTATCGGTGACCAAGGCCGCCGAGTTGATGCAGACCCAGGATCGGATTATCAAAAGTTTTCCCGAAGTCGAGTCGGTGTTCGGTAAAGCCGGCCGCGCCAACACCGCCACCGATCCAGCGCCGGTTGAGATGTTCGAAACCATTATCAATTTGAAGCCCGAAGCTCAGTGGCGCGCCGGCATGACCACCGACAAGCTGATTGCCGAGCTGGACAAGGCACTGCAGATGCCCGGCGTCGCCAACGCCTGGACCATGCCAATCAAAGCACGTACCGACATGTTGTCGACCGGGATTCGCACCCCGATTGGCATCAAGGTCTACGGCAAGGATCTGGGAGAAATTGAAGCGCTGTCGAAACAGATCGAAAGCGTGGTCAAGCAGGTGCCGGGCACCACCAGTGCCTACGCCGAACGCGTCACCGGCGGTTATTACCTGGACATTACGCCGGATCGTGAAGTGCTCGCTCGCTACGGCTTGGCCATTGGCGATGTGCAGGATGTGATCGCCACCGCGATGGGCGGCGAAATGGTCACCACCACCGTCGAGGGGCGTGAGCGTTATGGCGTGGGTGTACGCTATCCGCGTGAATTGCGCAGCGATCCGGAAGCGATTGCGACGCAGATTCTGGTCCCGACCCCATCCGGTGCCATGGTGCCATTGGGCCAGCTGGCGCAGATTGCGCTGACCAAGGGCGCCCCAAGCATTCGCACCGAAAATGCGCTGCTGTCCGCTTACATCTTTGTCGATATTCGCGACAGCGATATCGGTGGCTACGTGCGTGCGGCGCAGAAAGCCGTCAACGAGCAGGTCAAATTCAAGCCTGGCTACTACATCGCCTGGAGCGGGCAGTTCGAATACATGGAACGCGCCAAAGCCAAGCTGAAAATCGTGATCCCGCTGACATTGACGATCATTTTCCTGCTGCTTTATCTCAACTTCCGCCGCATTACCGAAACCCTGATCGTCATGTTATCGGTGCCGTTCGCGCTGGTAGGCGGCGTCTGGCTGATGTGGCTATTGGGTTACAACATGAGCGTTGCGGTAGCGGTCGGCTTCATTGCCCTGGCTGGCGTTGCCGCCGAAACCGGCGTGGTGATGTTGATCTATCTCGACCACGCCTGGCTCGCGATTCAAGCGCAACGCCTGCAGGAAGGCAAAACACCGTCGATCGCCGACCTCTACGCCGCGGTGATGGAAGGTGCCGTCGAGCGGGTACGGCCAAAAATGATGACGGTGGTCGCTATCATGGCCGGCCTGTTGCCAATCATGTGGAGCACCGGCACCGGTTCGGAAGTGATGCGCCGTATTGCCGCGCCAATGGTCGGCGGCATGGTGTCGTCCACTTTGCTGACTCTGTTGGTGATTCCAGCGATTTATACGCTGGTCAAGCGGCTGAATATGGCTCAACCCCGATAACGCCGATTGAGCCCCTACGCCTTGAGCCTCGGGGCTCAGCGCTGCCACCCCGGCTTCAATGCCGATCATTTCGTGGTGAAAACTTCCCGCTCAACTGGGTGCCATCGGCTAGCTTCACCAGTACCGCGATGGTGGCGTTTTCCGCTGAGGCAAACTGGCCTTCGCCTGTTAGCTGCGTACCTGCGGGAGCAAGATCGACAACCTCCTTCTTGCCATCCAGTAACACGATGGCCGCGCCGCTGGCCTGAGCCAGATCGACCGGTGCTTTGGTGTCTGCGTGCATCGCATGGACGGTCAGTTGCCGAGGCTGCGCCACCAGTTCGATATAGTACTGACCGGACAGGCGCAGCCGGCCGCCGTTTGGAGCGGACAAGGCATCCTGGATTTTTTCCATATCGCCGTGCGCGGGTGCATAGCTGGCAATACACGCCAATGCCATTGCCGACAGCCAGTGATAACGGGCTCGTTTCACGTTCATCCTTTCATATCGATTGGCTCAGCCTAGCGGCCGGAACGCCAGCAACCGCGCCTGCATCTGTTCCCAGCCCAGCGATGCCGCCAACCAAAAAACATCCTTTCCATTGACATCTGTCAGCAACGGATTGGCGCCGCTCAGCAGCAGCAACGACACGCTTTCCCAGTCGTCACGGTACACCGCCCAGAACAAGGGCCACTCGCCGTCGAAATTGCGCAGATCCGCTTGGGCGCCACGAGCCAACAGAATACGCATCGTGTCGATTTTCTGGTTGTAGGTGGCCCAGAACAACGGTGTCCAGCCGTTGTTATCCTGGCAGTCAATGTTCGCACCTACATTCAACAGTGCATCAACGTTATCAAAGCGGCCAAAATATACGGCACGAAACAGCAAGGTCAAACCGCTTTCGTCCGCCTGATTTACCGCCCAGTTCCAAGTTTTCAACGCCGAAATCAGGGCATCCGGCGGCTCACATTCAAGCACATGCAACAGTTGCGCCGGGGCCTGCCGGCAATTTTGATTTGGCACGTTGGGCTTATCGATTGTCATGTCAG
>CALMFQ010000083.1 GCA_937863215.1 uncultured Pseudomonadota bacterium | reverse complement strand
GGTTGTCGCGCACGATCACCGCGCCGAACGGTCCTCCCTCGTTGGCGAGCATCTTGTCGCGCGCCAGGCTGATGGCGGTGCGCATCCAGTGTTCCGGCGGCAGCAGCAGTTGGGATTGGATCATACGCACCCCTATGAGACGTGGTTCGGACAGCTACCTTGGTTATAGGCAAGCGCCGGATGGGGCGCCAGTCGGCGGCTGCGCCCCAATCCTGCGCTGCTTGCTGCTATGCTGGGAGCCTTGCCGCTCCTGCCCCAAGGAACCGCCGAGATGAAAATCCCGCTCCGTTTGCTCCCCCTGTTTGCCGCCGCGGCAATCTCCGTCAACTGTCTGGCCACCGCAACCGATGTGACGCAGCTGTCACGCCACGCCTTGGTAATTGGCAACAGCCGTTATCCGGTCGGCGAACTGCTCAACCCGCGCAACGATGCCCAGGCAATGGCCGAACGGCTGCGCCAGGCGGGATTCAACGTTACGCTGAAGCTGGATGCGGGGCGTAGCGAGCTGCAGGATGCGATTCGCGCTTATGGCATGGCGCTGGCGCGCGACAAGGGGGTAGGCGTGTTCTATTACGCCGGCCATGGCGTGCAGTTGAACTGGCGCAATTTCCTCCTGCCGGTGGATGCGAAAATCCGCAGCCGTGCCGACATCCAGCCGGAGGCGGTCGATCTCGGCATTTTGCTGGATGTTCTGGGACAGGCGCGCAATCCGCTCAATCTGATCATTCTCGACGCCTGTCGCAACAACCCGTTCGGTGCCGATTTCCGCGTTGACGACAAGGGGTTGTCGTTGCTCGATGCGCCACCGGGAACACTGCTGGCGTATGCCACTGCACCCGGCAATACCGCCGAGGACGGCGAAGGCAGTCACGGCCTGTATACCGACAGCCTGTTGCACGAAATGCAGGTGCCGGGCGCGGCGGTCGAGGATGTGTTCAAGCGGGTGCGGCTGGCGGTGCGGCGCAATTCACGCGGCGAACAGATTCCGTGGGAAAGCACCTCGTTGGACGCCGATTTTGCTTTTCTGCCGGCAGCGGCCAAACCGGATCTGGCGCGCGAATTTTCCGCCGATCTGGCCGCCTGGCAGCAATTGCGCCAGGCCGCAACGGTGGCGCAACTGGAGGCGTTCATCCGCCAGCGGCCGAGCGGCAAGTTTGCCGAACTGGCGCAGTTTCGCCTGAGCCAGCTGCTTGCCGCCAATGGCGAGGCGCCGGTGCGGCCACGGGTGGCGGCGGTCGATAGCTGCCCGGCCGGTGCTGCCGGCTATGCCGGAATCAGCCAGCCGTTCCGCGTCGGCGAGAGCTACGGCTATCGGCGCCTGAATTTGTTGACGCACGCCGAAAGCGGGCGCTTGGTGCAGAAAATTGCACGCATCGAGCGCGACGAGGTGTGGCTCGACGACGGCAAAACCGTGTTCGACCTGTTCGGCAATAATGTGCGCGCGCCGGACGGGCGGCAGTGGACGCCATACCAGTTCTTCATCGATGACTACCGGCTCGGCAAGCGCTGGCAGGCACAGTTTCTGGTGACACAGGCCGACGGGCGGCAGAACAATGTCAGCTTCGATCTGCGTGTTGCCGGGCGGGAGCGCATCACCCTGCCGGCCGGCACTTTCGACGCTTTCCGTATCGAGGCGCGCGGTTTCGACGCCAGCAGCGGCAACCAGCTGGAGCGCACTGCATGGGTAGCGCCGGAGCGCATGCGCGGTTATCTGGCAATGGAGCAGCTGGTCCGGCGCGCTGGTCGCATCATCGATGGCGAACGTACCGAGCTGACCGGCTACGCGCCGCCGCAGGCGCCGGCCGTGACTGTACCGGCCCTCCCTGTGGCACCGGCAGCGCCCAAGGCGCAGGCGGCTCCGGCCAAGTCGTTCGGCGATTATTGAACGGCAAAACAAAAACGGGCGCCGCGTGGCGCCCGTTTTGTCGCTACAGCAAATCCGCTCAGGCGGCGAAGCGCGCGGCGATTGCGTTCCAGTCAACAATCTTCCAGAAGCCTTCGAGGTAGTTCGGGCGGCTGTTGCGGTAATCGATGTAGTAGGCGTGTTCCCACACGTCGGCAGTCAGCAGTGCCTTGTCGTCTGTGGTCAGCGGGGTACCGGCAGCACCAGTGTTGACGATGTCGAGGCTGCCGTCAGCCTTTTTCACCAGCCAGGTCCAGC
>CALMFQ010000082.1 GCA_937863215.1 uncultured Pseudomonadota bacterium | reverse complement strand
ACGTAACGAATGCGAAAAGCTGATCGAAAAAACCGAGCGCGAACAATGCCTCAGCCGCGCCAACACCAGCTACGACGACTATCAGAAACAGACCGCCAGCGTCCGCAAGCCCTGACCACGCAGTCTCAGGCCCTGTTGACATTAGCCAAGCCGGGCTTTCGAGCGCCGCACAAGCGACGCTCGCGGCGAATTGCCCGCCTTGGGCACGCGGCAATTCGCCCGCGCAGCCAATAAATCGGCGCTTGTCTGGGGTATCCATTCCCCGGCGCTGATGACCCAGATCAATTCCCCGCCAACGCGTGCGCCAATGCAGAACCTTGATTGACTAACGTCAATGTCCCTCCCCTGCCGCCACGGCAAGATCGGATCAGACTGTTGCTACAGCTTTACCGATCAGCATCTGTGGCTAATATTACTGGGAAACAATCATGTGGATTCGCATCGCAATGACCTTGCTCGGCGTTGGCTGCCTGTGGCTGGCTACCCCGAGCGAAGCGCAACCGACGCCTGCGCTGTCCAACTCCTGCAAGGTGCAACCCCATCAATGAGATTACGGAGCTTGCGGTGACCCTTTGTCCTCATCCGCGCCGGCAACGCGCGCTCGGCTTGTTGCTGTTGGCAAGCAGCCTGGCACCGGCGGCTCTGGCCGCCGATGCGCCATCGCCACAGCGGCAACACGAGTTGCGCCACCTGCTGCTGCAGGATTGCGGCTCTTGCCATGGCATGTCGCTCAAGGGCGGGCTGGGCTCGCCGCTGACGGCAAGCGCGCTGGCCGACAAACCCGACGATAGTCTGGTCGCAACCATTCTTTACGGGCGCCCCGGCACCGCGATGCCGCCGTGGAAGCCGTTCATGACAGAACAAGAAGCCAGATGGCTAGTGGAGATACTCAAAAATGGGCAAACCGACTTTGTTGCGCGCTAGCGCAACACTGCTGCTGAGCGCGCTGCTCGGCGCCTGCGCCGGCGTGGCGCCGCGCGGCAGTGGCGATCTGGGCGTGATTATCGAACGCGCCGCCGGCAAGGTGCAGATCGTCGAAAACAGCAGCGACAGCAAATTGGGCGAAGTTGCCGGACTTGGCGATCTATCGCACGCGCATGTGGTGTTTTCGCGCGATGCGCGCTTTGCCTACGTATTCGGCCGCGATGGCGGCCTGTCGAAAATCGATCTGCTGACGCGTGCGCTGGTCAAGCGCGTGCTGCAGGCCGGCAACAGCATTGGCGGTTCGATTTCGCAGGACGGCAAGCTGATCGTGGCGCAAAACTACGAGCCGGGCGGTATCAAGGTATTTTCCGCTGACACGCTGGAACTGCTGGCCGACATCCCTGCCAGCTATGGCCAACAGGGTCAGCGCTCGAAAGTCGTCGGGCTGGCCGACCTGCCCGGCAACCGTTTCGGACTGGCGCTGTTCGATGCCGGCGAAATCTGGATCGTCGATCTGAAACACCCGCGTCAGCCGCACATCGGCAAATACGCCAATATCGGCAAGCAGCCTTACGACGGGCTGGCAAGCCAGGATGGCCGCTACTATCTGGCCGGGCTGTTTGGCGAGGACGGCATCGCCATGCTGGATTTGTGGAACGAATCTGCCGGGGTGAAAAAGATTCTCGCCAACTATGGCAAGGGCGAAGAAAAGCTGCCGGTGTACAAGATGCCGCACCTGCGCGGCTGGTCGATAGCCGGCGGCTACGCATTCCTGCCGGCTATCGGCCGCCATGAAATCCTGCTGGCCGATACCGCCACCTGGCAGGAAGCCGGCCGCGTGCCCGTATATGGCCAGCCGGTATTCGTGATGGCCGAGCCGAGCAATCGCCGTGTATGGGTGAATTTCGCTTTCCCGCACAACGACACCGTACAGGTGATCGACGTACCCAGCCGCAAAGTGATCCAGACACTGAAGCCGGGCAAGGCGGTGCTGCACATGGAATTCACCGGCCGTGGTGACGAGGTGTGGGTATCGTCGCGCGACGACAACAGCGTGGTGATCTACGACACCACAACACTGAGCGAGAAAAAGCGCCTGCCGGCCGACAGTCCGTCCGGCATTTTCTTCACCACCCGCGCCGGCCGCATCGGCATGTAACGGGGCCAGAGCATGCAGCCAATCGATCTATCGCTCCTCAACGACTTCCAGCGCGGCTTTCCGCTATGCAGCCGGCCGTTCGCCGAACTCGCGGCACAACTCGGCAGCGGCGAAGCCGACATCCTGCGGCGCCTGCACCAATTGCACGACAAGGGCAGCATCAGCCGCATTGGACCCGTGTTCCGCCCCAACAGTATTGGCGTGTCGACGCTAGCGGCGCTGGCAGTCGAACCAGAGCAACTGGACCAGGTGGCAACGCTGGTATCCGCCTATCCGCAGGTGAATCACAACTACCAGCGCGAACACCGCTACAACCTGTGGTTTGTGGCCACCGCCGACGAACCGCGCAAGCTGGCCAGCACGCTGGAACAGATCCGCAGCAAAACCGGCTGTGGCATGCTCGATCTACCGCTGGTAAAGGACTATTACATCGACCTCGGTTTTGACCTCAACGGCAGCAAGCACATCTGTGAACCAGCCGCGGCAATCTCGATTCGCCCCAATTCCGCGCAGCGCAGCCTGATTCGCGTTCTGCAATGCGGCCTGCCGATGGTGGCCGAGCCTTATCGCGAGATCGCCGAGCGGCTTGGCTGCAGCGAAAGCGAAATCATCGCGCAGATCGGCGACTGGCAGCAGGCCGGCATTATCAAGCGCTTCGGCGTGGTTGTGCGGCATCACGAACTGGGATACACCGCGAACGCAATGGTGGTGTGGGACATCGCCGACGAACATATCGACAGCGTCGGCAAGGCACTGGCACGCGCCGACGGCGTCAGCCTTTGTTACCAGCGCCCGCGCCGGCTGCCGGATTGGTCGTACAGCCTGTTCTGCATGATCCACGGCAAGGATCGTAAAGCAGTTGAGGCACGCATCGAACAACTGGCCGCCGAGCACGGCCTGGAGCAGGTAGCGCGGCAAACGCTGTTCAGCCTCAAACGCTACAAGCAATGCGGCGCGCGCTATGTACTGGACAAGGCGGCCTGATGGACGACATCGACAAGCGCATCATCAACAGCCTGCAGGGTGGCTTCCCGATCTGCGAGCGGCCGTTTGCCGCAGCAGCCGGGCCGCTGGGGCTTACCGAGGCGGAGTTGATCGACCGTATCGAAAAATTGCTCGCCGACGGCACCCTCACCCGCTTCGGCCCGCTGTACCAGATCGAACGCATGGGTGGCCGCTTCAGCCTGGCGGCGATGGCAATTCCGGTGGAAGACTTCGAGCGCGTGGCCACTATAGTCAATGCCTTTCCCGAGGTTGCCCACAACTACGAGCGTACCCATCGCCTGAACATGTGGTTCGTGCTGGCTACCGAAACCCCGGACGCCTTGCCGCAGACCATTGCCCGCATCGAACAGGCAACCGGCTACCCGGTGTTCAATATGCCCAAGGAAAAAGAGTTTTTCGTCAACCTGTACCTGAGCGCCTGAACATGACGCCCTACTCCCTCGACGCAATCGATCGCAAGCTGATCGTCGCTACTCAGACCGGCCTGCCGCTGAGCCCCACGCCGTATGCCGAGGTAGCAGCGCAGGTCGGCATCAGCACCGCGGAAGCGCTGCAACGGCTGCAGGCGCTGCAGCAACACGGCGTGATCCGACGTATCGGTGTGGTGCCGAATCACTACAAGCTCGGCTATCGCTTCAACGGCATGAGTGTGTGGGATGTCGACGACACGCTGATCGATATGCTCGGCCAGCAGGTGGGCGATCTGCCATTCGTCAGCCATTGCTACCGCCGCCCACGTCACCTGCCAGACTGGCCGTACAACCTTTTCGCAATGGTGCATGGCAAGACTCGCGAAGAAGCTGACCTGCAAGTGACTACCATCCGCCAATTACTCGGCGACGCCTGTCGCAGCAGTGACGTGCTTTTCAGTCAGCGCATCCTGAAAAAAACCGGCCTGCGTCTATAATTGTAAGGTTGTCTTAATCTCACATCGACGGAGCACTCCTACAATGCAATCCCTGTTTTTGCGCATGCGCCTGGTTCACTGGCTCGGCTTTTTCCTGCTGCTGCTCAGCGCGACCTTCTTCACCAGCGATCTGATCGGCCGCATTATCCAGTACGTGGTGGCACTGGTGGTGCTGGTACATGATTTCGACGAAAAAAAATGGGGCGTCGATTCGCTGGCACATCTGAGCCGCTATCTGCAACACTTCGGCCGCAAGGACCTGACCCACACTCCGGACTTCGATGCCCGTTTCAATGCCGAAGTCAGCCACTTGCTCGGCGTGGTCGACAATTTCCGCGGCGTAATCCGCAATGCCTTGGGCGAAATCAAGGGTTCGTCGCAGGAAAACGCGCATATTTCCTCTCGCCTGCATCAACTGGCGACGGAAATCCACCGCCGACTTGAAGACGATGCGGCGACAGCAGCATCGGCACAATCCGAAATCGCCGGTATCGGCAGCATTGCCAGCACGCTGGCCAGCGATGTTGAGCGCAATCTGGCAGTCATTACCGAGGCCAACCAGGGGTTACAGCAGAGCAAGCAGAATGTGCTCGACATGACACACTCGATTCGCACCCAGGCCGACACCAACAACAGCCTGGCCGAACAATTGAATCGGCTGACCGGCGACGCCGAGCGCATCAAACAAGTGCTGGTGGTGGTATCGGAAATTGCCGAACAGACCAACCTGCTGGCGCTGAATGCAGCAATCGAAGCGGCGCGTGCCGGAGAACAGGGGCGTGGCTTTGCGGTAGTGGCCGACGAAGTACGCAAGCTGGCGGAGCGCACCAAGCAGAGCCTGGCGGAAATCCATGGCGCAATCGTCGCCATCACCGGCGGCATCGATGGCGCCACCAGCCAGATGCAGGCACAGATCGCAACTTTCGGCACCCTGGCGCAGAATGCCGGCACCGCCGAAGACAGACTGGCAGATAGTGTTGCATCGGTAGCGCAGCTGGAGGATATGGTTGCCGGTATTGCCCGTGTCGCACGCACGGTAGAACAGAATCTGCAGCAGGTTTCCGGCTCCATGGCGGCAGCCGAGGCATCGGCGCGCAGCAGCCAGTCGGGCGCACAAGAGCTGACCGGCCTGGCCGGCGACATGAAACGCATGTCGGACGTATTGTCGGGCAAACTGGCCGAATTCACCACCTAAGTAGACGGACGCCACGTCCGCAGTCATTTAAAGGCAAAGATCATGTTCCGAATCAGTCAATACATGCACGAACTGCACCAACCCACACCGCTCGGGCCGAAGCGCAACCCGCCCGGCCCGGTGGTGATCTGGAATCTGATCCGCCGCTGCAACCTGACCTGCAAGCACTGCTACTCGATCTCGGCAGACAAGGATTTCGCCGGCGAATTGAGCACGCAGGAAGTGTTCACGGTAATGGACGATCTGAAGCAGTTCCGCGTACCGGTACTGATCCTGTCCGGCGGCGAACCGCTGCTGCGGCCGGACATCTTCGATATCGCCAGGCGCGCCAAGGCGATGGGCTTTTATGTCGGCCTGTCGAGCAATGGCACGCTGATCGACGAAAGCAATATCGACCGCATCGCCGCAGTCGATTTCAACTACGTCGGCGTCAGCCTGGA
>CALMFQ010000081.1 GCA_937863215.1 uncultured Pseudomonadota bacterium | reverse complement strand
AGATTGACGATGTCGCCATTCTTGAGAACCCGTTCCTTGCTGGGTACGCCATGGCAAACCTGGTGATTGATCGAGGTGCAGATCGATTTCGGGTAGGGTGCGTGGCCTGGCGGAGCGTAATTCAGCGGCGCCGGGATGGCCTGTTGCTGATTGACGATGTAGTCATGGCACAGCCGGTCCAGCTCGTCGGTGTTGACGCCCGGTTTGACGAAAGGGGTGATGTAATCCAGCACTTCCGCCGCCAGTTTGCCGGCAACGCGCATTTTGGCGATGTCTTCGGCGTTCTTGATAATGATGCTCATGATTTTCTTGTGTTTCCAGTGAACCCTAGAGCTTAAAAGAACTGCATTGTTTAGGCAATGCCGCAGCGGCTGAGGCTTGCAATGCGGACTTGAGCCGGGCGCCAAGGCAATGCTAGAATTGCGAGTTAGCTTTCCGTGAAGATTGTGCGGGGGCTATATGGCAAGGGTGTCGTATTCGATGCCCACAATACTCACATCCGCCGTATTAAGGGTGCACGCGCTCCGGCTTGCCGGAACGCGCGATCTACAGGTCGTTGCTGCAACGGCTGCACATGGCGGGTGGCGGTTCTAACCCTTAAATTCAGTTATTGGAGTTTTAAATGTCCGTTAGCATGCGTCAAATGCTCGAGGCCGGCGTTCACTTTGGCCACCAGACCCGTTACTGGAACCCGAAAATGGCTCAGTACATTTTCGGTCACCGCAACAAGATTCACATCATCAATCTGGAAAAAACCCTGCCGCTGTACGAAGAAGCAATGAGCTTCATTCGCAAACTGTCGGCCAACAAGGGCACTATCCTGTTCGTCGGCACCAAGCGTCAGGCACGCGAAATCGTTAACGAAGAAGCCAGCCGCGCAGGCGCTCCGTTCGTTGACCAGCGCTGGCTGGGTGGCATGCTGACCAACTTCAAGACTGTCAAGCAATCGATCAAGCGCCTGAACGATCTGCAAGCGCAACTGGCCGATCCGGCAAGTGCAGAGAAATTCACCAAGAAAGAATTGCTCGATCTGCAGCGTGAAGTCGAGAAGCTGGAAAAGAGCCTGGGCGGCATCAAGGAAATGGGTGGTTTGCCGGATGCGCTGTTCGTGATCGATACCGGTTACCAGAAGGGTGCGATTACCGAAGCCAAGAAGCTGGGTATCCCGGTTATCGGCGTTGTTGATACCAACAACAGCCCGGATGGCATCGATTACATCATTCCGGGTAACGATGATTCGAGCCGCGCGATCCGTCTGTACGCACGCGGTGTGGCTGATGCGATTCTGGAAGGCAAGAACAACATCGCCAAGGAAGTTGCTGCCGGTGACGACTTCGTGGAAGTCAAAGCGGGCGAATAAGTCCTCTCAGTCTGCAGAAAAGGGGCGCCAGCCCCTTTTTTGCAGCCTTATGAAATTCCTGCCAATGCCCCTGCGGCATTGCGCATCAAACGATTCTCGAAACATTTTTGGAGTCAAGCATGGCTGAAATTACCGCGAAAATGGTTGCCGAGCTGCGTGAAATCACCGGCATGGGCATGATGGAGTGCAAGAAGGCACTGGTTGAAACCGCTGGCGATATCCAGAAAGCCGAAGAACTGCTGCGCATCAAATCCGGTGCCAAGGCTTCCAAGGTTGCCGGCCGTACCGCTGCGGAAGGTGCCGTTGCCCAGTTCCTGTCGGCCAACGGCCAGGTTGCCGCACTGGCGGAAATCAACTGCGAAACCGATTTCGTAGCCAAGGACGACGGTTTTGTTAGCTTCACCAAGCTGGTTGCCCAAGCTGTTGCCGAAGCCAACCCGGCTGACGTTGAAGCGCTGTCCGCAGTCAAGACTGCTTCCGGCGAAACCATCGAAGAAGTGCGCAAGGCACTGATCGCCAAGGTTGGCGAAAACATCGGTGTACGTCGTTTCGTGCGTTTCGATACTACCGGCAAGATTGCCAGCTACCTGCACGGTTCGAAGATCGGCGTACTGGTCGATCTGACCGGTGGTGACGATCAGACCGGCAAGGACGTGGCAATGCACATCGCTGCCAGCAAGCCGGTATGCGTTTCGAAGGAGCAGGTGTCGCAGGATCTGCTGGCCAAAGAGCGCGAAATCTACACCGCTCAGGCTGCCGAATCGGGCAAGCCGGCCAACATCGTCGAGAAAATGGTCGAAGGCCGCATTCAGAAATATCTGGCTGAAATCACGCTGCTGGGCCAGCCGTTCGTGAAAAATCCGGACGTTACCGTAGAGAAAATGCTGGCTGATGCCGGTGCCAAGGTGGCACGCTTCCAGATGTTCGTCGTAGGCGAAGGTATCGAGAAGAAAGTTGTTGATTTCGCAGCAGAAGTTGCTGCAGCTGCCAAGGTGTAAATATGGATAAAACCCCCGTCTTCAAACGTATTCTGGTCAAGTTGTCGGGCGAGGCCCTGATGGGCGACGACAACTATGGGATTAACCGCGCGACGATCACCCGCATCGTCAACGAGGTTAAGGATGTCGTTGATCTTGGCGTCCAGGTCGCCGTGGTCATTGGCGGGGGCAATATCTTCCGTGGCGTGGCCCCGGCTGCAGCCGGTATGGATCGCGCCACCGCCGATTACATGGGCATGCTGGCGACAGTGATGAATTCGCTGGCGCTGCAGGATGCCTTCCGCCACATTGGTGTGGAAAGCCGCGTGCAGTCGGCGTTGACGATCGAGCAGGTCGCCGAGCCGTACATTCGTGGCAAGGCAATTCGCCATCTGGAAGAGGGTAAGGTGGTGATTTTCGCCGCCGGCACCGGTAACCCGTTCTTTACCACCGATACTGCTGCGGCGTTGCGCGGTATGGAGATGAATGTCGATATCGTGCTCAAGGCTACCAAGGTCGATGGCGTATATACCGACGATCCGAAGAAAAACCCGGATGCGGTGCGCTACCAGAAACTTACCTTCGATGAAGCGATCAACAAGAATCTGAAAGTGATGGATGCGACTGCGTTTACGCTGTGCCGCGATCAGAACCTGCAGATCAACGTGTTCAGCATTTTCAAGGCCGGCGGCCTGAAGCGTGTGGTGTTGGGCGAAGACGAAGGCACCGTGGTCCACGGTTGAGCGCTACACAAACTGGAGAAAAACATGATTGCTGACGTTAAAAAAAATGCAGAAGCCAAAATGCAGCGTTCCCTCGAAGCGCTGAAAACCGATCTGGGTAAAGTGCGTACCGGTCGTGCCCACACCGGTTTGCTGGACCATGTTACCGTTGATTATTACGGCTCGCCGACTCCGGTGAATCAGGTCGCCAACCTGTCGCTGGCCGATGCGCGCACCATTACCGTGATGCCGTTCGAGAAAAAAATGGCCGGAGCCATCGAAAAGGCGATCCGCGATTCCGATCTGGGCCTGAACCCGGCTACCGTTGGCGACGTGATCCGTGTGCCGATGCCGGCGTTGACCGAAGAGCGCCGCAAGGATCTGACCAAGGTGGTGCGCAGCGAAGCCGAAGGCGCGCGGGTAGCGGTACGCAATATCCGTCGCGACGCCAACGAGCAGTTGAAGAAGGGCATCAAGGACAAGCTGATTTCGGAAGACGAAGAGCGTCGCGCCCAGGATGATATCCAGAAGCTGACCGACAAGTACATTGCCGAAATCGATAAGGCACTGGCTGCCAAAGAAACCGATCTGATGGCCGTATAACAAGCGGATCGACCGTGAGCCGCTTTTCCAGCTCGACAGCGAGCATTCCCGCTGTCACTCATGTTCCCCGGCACATTGCCATCATCATGGATGGCAATGGCCGCTGGGCCAAGCAACGTTTCCTGCCGCGCGTAGCCGGCCACAAGAGCGGTGTCGAAGCCGTGCGCGAGATGGTTACCGCCTGTATCGATCTGGGAGTTGAATACCTGACGCTGTTTGCGTTTTCCAGCGAAAACTGGCGCCGCCCGGCAGAAGAGGTATCGTTCCTGATGCAGTTGTTCCTCAAGGCGATGGAGCGTGAGGTCAGCAAACTGCACAACAACAATATCCGTCTGAAGATTGTTGGCCGGCGCGATCGTTTCGAGCCGCAGATCGTGCAGCTTATCGAGCAGTCCGAAGCCAGGACTGCCGGCAACACCGGCCTGACGCTGACCATTGCTGCCGACTACGGTGGTCGCTGGGATATCCTGCAGGCAGTCAATAAACTGGCGTGCGATCCGCAACGCCCGGCGGGAGATATCGACGAGGCCGATCTGGCTCCGCATCTGGCGATGGCCTACGCACCGGAGCCGGATCTTTTTATTCGCACCGGCGGCGAGCAGCGCATCAGCAACTTCCTGCTGTGGCAGCTTGCCTATACCGAGCTGTATTTCACCGATACGCTGTGGCCGGATTTTGACAAGGCGATGTTGTTGCGGGCACTCGAATCGTTCCAGCAGCGCGAGCGCCGTTTCGGCCGCACCAGCGAGCAACTCTCGAATGCTTAAAACCCGTATCCTGACGGCATTGCTGTTGATGCCGTTGATTTTGTCTGCGCTGTTCCTGCTGCACGGCAAGCCTTGGTCCGCATTTACGCTTGGCATCTGCGTACTGGGCAGTTGGGAGTGGTCGCGTTTCATCGGCTGGCAGGGCGTACGCAGCGTCGCCTACGTTGGTGCCACCATGGCTTTGGGTGGCGGATTGCTGCTGCTGGGGCTGCCCCCGGCTGCGGAATTCGGGCTGGCGATATTTTCGCTGCTGTTCTGGATCTTGGTGGCGCCGGCCTGGTTGCATAACAAATGGAGGCTGGCCGATTCACCGCTGGCTGCCCCTTTGGGGTGGGCAATACTGTTTTCCAGCTGGCATGCAATGGTGGTCTGGCATGAGCGTGAAAATGGTGCCTGGGTACTGCTGGCCTTGCTGGCGGTGGCATGGGCTGCCGATACCGCCGCCTATTTCGCCGGTCGCAGGTTCGGCAGGCGCAAGCTGGCGCCCAGTATCAGCCCCGGCAAGAGCTGGGAGGGTGTGATCGGCGCTTATTGTGGCGTTACCGTTTACGGGGTTGTGATTGCCAATAGCCCGATTGGCAGCCAGTTCGGCGGCTACGCGTTGTTGCCGGCAATCTGGGTGTTGACAGGCTTGAGCGTGGTCGGCGATCTGCTCGAATCGCTATTCAAACGCCAGGCCGGGCTCAAGGACAGCAGCAATCTGCTACCCGGCCACGGCGGTATTCTCGACCGCATCGACAGCCAGCTGGCGGTGTTGCCGGTCAGTGCGGCACTGTTGACGCTGGC
>CALMFQ010000080.1 GCA_937863215.1 uncultured Pseudomonadota bacterium | reverse complement strand
TTTACTCCTGATCTTCTGGTTGCCGTTGCAGGGAATTGCAGCGGCGGGCATGCCATTGTGCCAGTCAGCGTGGCAACCGCAGCATGCCGTCATCGACCATCCGGACACGGCGGCCCGGCATGCCACCCTGCATCAACTGCAGGCGACGCACCATGTGCACCGGCACAACGCCGACGGCCAGCCTGGCACCCATGCCAGCTGCGGCGAATGCGACAATTGCCATCTTTGCGCCGCACCGCTGCTGCCACTGGCGCAGGCCGTACTACCCGGCACCGCACATTGCCCGGTGTGGAGCTACGGCCCGAGCGGTGACTTCGTTTCGCACATTCCCCTGCCACTGGTCGATCCTCCCCGAACCTCGCTGTAATACCCGCCAGCGCGGGTAATCGCTTTCCGGCTCCAGGCGAGCCGGGCCATCCGTACTACCAGTAATCGGTGTAACCCCGCTTGGAACGGCCGTTCCCGGCCTGCAGCGGGAACTCGTGTCCGGAGACACTCAATATGCAATACATGCTTACCGGCCTGTTGCTGCTTGGCAGCAGCACGCTGGCACTTGCCCACGAGGGCCACGACCACGCAGAGCCGGCTAGCGCGCCAGCACTGCAAACCAGGACTCTGCGCATCAACTCCACCAGTGACCTGATCGAGCTGGTAGCCATTGCCGGTGACCGGCAACTCGACGTCTATCTCGACCAGGTAGACAGCAATACCCCCGTCATCGGTGCCAGGCTGGAGCTGGAGGCCGATGGCAAAACCAGCGCCGCACGCGTGGTGGGCGACCATTACCAGATCGACGCCCCATGGCTGCAACAGCCCGGACGCCATCAGCTGGTGTTTTCGGTCGAATCGCGCATGGCCAGCGATCTGCTGCCGGCGCAGATCGATATCGCTGCGCACAACCAGGCGCCAGCGCCAGCCAGCACTGGCCGGCAGGCATGGATATCCGGCGCCGTTGCCGCTGCCGCCATTCTCGGGCTATTGATGACATGGCAGTGGCGCACCAGCCGCAAAGGAGATCGGCCATGAAGCGCCTGATGCTTGCAGTGCTACTGTCGGTACCGCTCGCCTCGCCTGTATCGCTCGCTGCCGGCAACAGCAGCGAAACGGCACGGCGCCTGAGCGACGGCAGCCTGTTCGTTCCCAAGCCGATGCAGCGCCAACTGGCGATTGCCACCCAGCGCAGCAGCACCGGCCAGGTGGCACAGACTGTGACGCTCGCCGGCCACCTGATTCCCGCCGCCGATGCCAGCGGTGTGGTTCAGGCGCCGCAGATCGGCATCTTGCTCCCGGCCAGCGGCGGGCTGCCGCAATTGGGGCAGCGCGTGCACCGGGGTGAAACACTGGCGTGGCTGGCGCCGCAGCCCAACGCTGCCGACCGCGCGACCATCGAAGCCGGGCTGGCCGAAGCCGGTGGCAGGAAGCGTCAGGCCGAGCAGGATCTGGCGCGCTACAGCGCGTTGCGGCCGCATGTGGCACAACAGCAACTCGATGCACTGGCGGTAACCATCGCCGCCGAACAGGGCCGGATCGACGCCTATCGCCGCAGCCTGGCACGCCAGCCGCTGCGCGCACCGCTGAGCGGCAGCATCGCAGCGGTCAAGGCGGTTGCCGGCCAGGTGGTGGATGCGCGCGAAACGCTGTTCGAGATTGTCGATCCGCGCCGGCTTGCGGTCGAAGTGACGGCCTTCGACCCTGGATTGCGCGCCAATATCGCCGCGGCACATTTGACCACGCCCGAAGGCCAGAGCTTCGATCTGCAAATGATCGGTGCCGGCGCCGTATTGCGCGAACAGGCAGTGCCGATCCAGTTCCGCCTGCTCGGCGACACCGGCGCGCTGGCCATCGGCACCCAGGCAGAAGTGCAGATCCACAGCCGCCAGACCCAGAGCGGCAGCCTGCTGCCAGCGGCTGCAGTCACGCGTGACAGCAGCGGCAATCAGGTGGTGTGGGCGCACACCGGTGCGGAAATTTTTACCCCGCTGCGCGTCAAGCCGGCACCGGCGCATTCGGGTAAAGTCATTGTCAGCGGCCTGCCGGAGCATGCGCGCATCGTCGTGCGCGGCGCCGAACTGCTGGCGCAGATACGCTGAGGAGGCCGCCATGTTCAATCGCATCGTCAGCGGCAGCCTGCAGCAGCGCCTGCTGGTTCTGGCCAGCGCGCTGGTGCTGGTCGTCTACGGCCTGTGGGTCGTTCCGGAACTGAAAGTGGACGTATTTCCGGACCTGAACAAGCCCATCGTCACCATCATGACCGAAGCCGAAGGCTACGCCCCGGAGGAAGTCGAGCAACTGGTCACGCTGCCGCTGGAGGCAGCAGCCAACGGCCTGCCCGGCGTCAGCCGGGTGCGCTCGACATCGGCCATCGGGCTGTCGATCGTGTATATCGAATTCGACTGGGGCAGCGATCCATTCCGCAACCGGCAACTGGTGACGGAACGCCTGAGCACGCTGAACCGGCAACTGCCGCCGGGAGTGACACCACAACTGGCGCCGCTGTCGTCGATCATGGGCGAGATCATGCTGATCGCGCTGCCGCTCGCCGACACCGGTGCCCAGCCGATGGCAGTACGCGAATACGCCGACTGGGTGATGCGCCCGGCGCTGCTCGGCATTGCCGGCGTGTCCAATGTCATCCCTATCGGCGGCGAGGTGCGCCAGTTCCGCGTTGCGCCGGACCTGACACGACTGCGCACACTCAACGTCAGCCTGGCCGAGCTGGAACAGGCGCTCGCCGGTTTCGGCAGCAACACCAGCGGCGGCTACATCGACAACCAGTCGCGCGAATGGCTGATCCGCAATATCGGCCGCAGCGTGCGGCTGGATGATCTGCGCAATCTGACCATCGCCTTGCGCGAGAACCACCCGGTGCTGTTGCGCCAGGTGGCGGATGTCGATTATGCACCGCGGGTCAAACGCGGCGATGCCGGCTTCGGCGGCCAGCCGGCGGTGATCGTGTCGGTGCAGAAACAGCCGGGGGCCGACAGCGTAACGCTGACGCGCCAGATCGAGCAGCAGCTGGCGCAGTTGAAATTGCCGGCCGGCATGGCCAAACCGGTGGTGCTGTTCCGCCAGGCGGATTTCATCGAACGCTCGATCGGCAATGTCGAAGCAGCATTGCGCGACGGTGCGATTCTGGTCGCCATCGTGCTGTTCGCATTCCTGCTCAACGGCCGCACTACGCTGATCTCGCTCACCGCGATTCCGCTATCGCTGCTGACCACGGCACTGGTGTTCAAACTGTCCGGACTGTCGATCAACACCATGACGCTGGGCGGCCTGGCGATTGCAATCGGCGAGCTGGTCGACGATGCGGTAGTGGACGTGGAAAACGTGCTGCGCCGGCTGCGCGAGAACGCGCTGTCGGCCAGGCCGCGGCCGCGCTTCGAGGTGATTGTCGACGCCTCCAGCGAGGTGCGCACCTCGATCGTCAACGCGACGCTGATCGTGATTCTGGTATTCGTGCCGCTATTCGCTCTGCCGGGAATCGAGGGGCGCCTGTTCACCCCGCTCGGCGTCGCCTATATCGTATCGATCCTGGCCAGCCTGCTGGTGTCGATCAGCATCACGCCGGTGCTGTGCTATTACCTGCTGCAGCGTCCGGCAGCGCTGCCGCCGGCGGCGCGCAGAAGGAGGAGCAGGGCGACAAGGGCAACAGCCAGGTGCTCGACCAGTTCGGCCGCAACCTCACGCAAGCCGCTAGAGAGGGCAAGCT
>CALMFQ010000079.1 GCA_937863215.1 uncultured Pseudomonadota bacterium | reverse complement strand
AACCAGCAGCGCGGTCAACGACATTCCCCAGATCAGCGGAACAGGAAAATCGCCGGCTTGCCAACGCCGTATCAACGACATGCCCGTACTCTCGGTGCAATGCGGAGCGTCGTTACGGTGCAAACGGAATCAGAACAGCTCGACATCGCTCGCGCCACTGGATTGCGGCGCGACGGCAGCCTCGCGGGCCCGGGAATGGGCCATCTGCTCCAGCTGCTGGCGCAGCGTTGCCCCCATATCGTTGCTGATACCCTGCATCAGCTTGTCCGATTCGATTTCCTGATCGTACAAGGCCTGTGCATGTTGCACCGTATCGCGTACCAGTTTCTGCAGATGCAGTTCCTGCGCATCGGTCATGCCGAGAAACACGAACGAGTCTTCGATTTTCTGCACCAGCTCATTGAGCAGCTGCGAGCTGGCCACGCGCTGTTCGCGGTAGCGCTGTTCGATGTTGCGCAAAGTGTCCACATGGCGCTGCAGCAGCTGCAACAGGTGATCGCCACGATCCAGCGCGGCGCGGATCAGGTCCAGCGCCTGCACCTGCATGTCCGCGGCTTCGGCGATGGTTGCCAGATAATCCTTGGCGCGGCCGTAGGCATCCGGATCATCGACCGGCATGTTCTTGACGATCAGCGAGACGCGCGGGTAGTTGAACGCCGAGCGGCATCCCAGATCGACGATACGGTTGCAGATGGCCATGTTGTTGAGCACCGCCACCTCCAGCGGGGAACAAATGCCTTCACGCGACAGCGACAGCTGCTCGTTGGTGCCGCGCAATTGCACCGAGGCATCGCGGCCGAACGTTTCCATTGCGCGCAGGACTCCGCGTGCAATCGTTTCCAGCTCGATGCAACCGACCATTTCGCGCAGAAAGCGCAGGATAACCCCGGTCTCCCCGGCTGCGGCCATTGCCGTCAGCGCCGCACTGGTCGCATAAGCCGCCTGGCTGGCAAGCTCCCGGTTGCGCTGTACGTTGCGCAACAATACTTCGATCTTGTTGCGCAATTCATCGGGGTCGAACGGTTTGGTCAGATAGTCGTCGCCACCGGCTTCATAACCTGCCAGCCGGTCTTCGGTTTCGACCCGCGCCGACAGGAATATCAGCGGCACCTCGCGGGTTGCCGCGTCGGCCTTCAGCAGCCGGCAGGCGGCATAGCCGTTCATCCCCGGCATTTCCACATCCATCAGGATCAGCGCCGGCGGATTGGCAATCGCGGCAGCCACGCCTTGTTCCGCGACAGCGCAATGCTCTACCTGATACAGCTCTCCGATCACGCCTTCCAGATAAATAGCGGTGAAATCATCATCGTCGATGATGAGAATGCGCGGTGTCATGCAATGCTCTCCAAATCTGGCCAGAATCGTGCGCTCTGCAGCGCACGCTTATTCATAGCATCAAGCCGGCTGGGTTTACCACGCGACTTTCCCGCGCCGGCACACGGCCACAGCCTGTCGGTGGCAGCGGAGTAGCCTGGCGGCTTTGAACTGGGACAGCGGATAAGCAGTGGATGGAGCAAGTCTGCCGGACTGGCGGCCAGCCCGGCAGCGGGGAGTGTCAGTCCTGCAATACCGCTGCCATGGCGCTGGCAACGTAGTCGATATTGCGGCTGTTGAGGCCGGCGACGCACATGCGGCCGGATTTGACCAGGTAGATGGCGAATTCTTCGCGCAGGCGGTCAACCTGCTGCGGTGTCAGACCGGTGTAGCTGAACATGCCGCGCTGCTTGATGAAGTAGCTGAAATCGCGGCCCGGCAGGCGTGCCGACAGCACCTCGAACAGTTTCTGACGCATCGCCTTGATGCGTTCACGCATTTCGCTCACCTCGCCTACCCATTCCCGATACAGCTCGGCGTCGTTCATCACCGCGGCGGCGATCTGGCCACCGTGGGTCGGCGGGCTGGAATAGTTGCGGCGTACGGTAAACTTCATCTGGCCCAGCACGCGCTCGGCCTCTTCGGCGCTCTGGCAGACAATCGACAGACCACCGCAGCGTTCGCCATAGAACGACAGATTCTTCGAGAACGAATTGCTGACGCAGAAGCTGACACCGGCATCGGTCATGGCACGGATCGCGTAGGCGTCTTCTTCCAGGCTGTCGCCAAAGCCCTGATAGGCGATATCCATGAACGGGATCAGCTGGCGCGCCTTGACCACTTCGATCACCTGCTGCCATTGCGGTTGCGACAGATCGACACCGGTCGGGTTATGGCAACACGGGTGCAGCAGTACTACGCTCTGCGCCGGCATGGTCTGCAGCAACGCCAGCATTTCGTCGAAACGCACGCCGCCGGTGGCTGCGTCGTAGTAGGGATAGTCGTGCACCTTGAAGCCGGCACCCTCGAAAATCGAGCGATGGTTATCCCAGGTCGGATTGCTGACCCATACTTCGCTGTTGGGGAAATAACGTTTCAGCAGATCGGCACCAACCTTCAGCGCGCCGGAGCCGCCGATGGTCTGGATTGTCGCGATACGCTTGGCCTGCACTGCGGCGTGATCGGCGCCGAACAGCAGTTTCTGCACTGCCTCACGGTAGTTGGCGGCGCCTTCCATCGGCAGGTACGGGCGCGGCAGCGGATTTGCCGCGCGTGCGATTTCGGCCTTGCGCACCGAGCCGAGCAGGGGAATGCGCCCCTGCTCGTCGTAATACAGGCCGATACCGAGATTGACCTTCTGCTCGCGCGGGTCTTTGTGAAAGGTTTCTACCAGGGTGAGAATGGGGTCGCCGGGATAGGCGTCAACGTGCTGAAACATGGGCAAACGTGTCCTTGCAAGAAACGCCGGCAAGGCATGCCGGCAGATACCGATAATGGCGTGCCGCCGGCAAGCGATCCGGCGGCACGCAGCAAAAGCGCAATGTTAGCGCGATTCGGCATTGGCAGGTATCGCGGGAATTCCCGATCAACAGTCACGGCAGCGGATGCTGTGCCTTGCACATCTGCTCCGGCGCCCCCTGCCAGTTCTGTTCCCCGATTGCCCTGACACCGGCGGCAAATTCGGGGTTGTTGCGCAACGCACCGGTACTGCCGCCACCGCTGCCGCTCGGGGCCGGGCTGCTGCTCCGGCTGCGCGCATTCCGGCCACTCGACTGCCTCATCCTGCCGGCTCAATGCTTTTATTGATCCGGCCCGATTATGTTTGAACTTGCTCCAAATACTCCCTCCCTTTCA
>CALMFQ010000078.1 GCA_937863215.1 uncultured Pseudomonadota bacterium | reverse complement strand
TCTCAGCCACGGCTGCCCGGAAGGGAAATTCCTCCGGGATCTGAACGAACTGCTCGATCACGTCCATGCCCGAGAATTCCCGTTTGGTCTTGCCGGATGCCACCCCGCCGCTGTGCTTGGTATTGCTTACAATCAATCCATTGGCCAGCACAAACAGTTCATCGGGATGATCAACACTAATATCACGACATGGTAGCGAGCCCAATTCCCACTCTCCAATTTTGGTAGCAAATTGCTTCGAGCCCCTCGCGGCGCAAACCGCAACTGCCCGCATATTCCCTAACTTTCCGGCTGGGTATTTTTTCACTGGCCCTTCGCCATCTTGTTGCAGAATCTCGTGAATAGACGTGCAATCAACATGACTGACAAACCCAAAATTGTCGTATGCGAAGCGAATGACCGGTTGGTATCCCTGGTTCCACACTGACAATACTTGCACCGGGAATACGGAGCCAGAAATATCTGCTCCCAAAACCGAATCTCCGACCTCAATATCTTCGATACGCTTGACGGATAAATCAGCCATACGCACCAATGTACCGACAGCCAAACAGTTGAGCGCCGCCTGCGTGATCGGCTCTCCGAGTGCCATACTGGATGTCGCTCCTACGGCCTCCCCGACGGGATAGAACTTCCCGCGCGGATCCGTGCCGGCGCATTTGGCGCATATTCCTTCCTTGGCCTGACAGGTCAGGGGAGAACGGACGATGACGCTTCCGACTTTCTTGCGATTCAGCTGCGCGGCAGCATGCCGGTCCAGTATCGAGCCGGGCTCCAAACCCCCGGCAGCTCCAACGAGCACACGCCCACGCAGCATCTTGAAATTATCGGTCGGGACATCAATGCCATTGGTCGTGCCGCAATCCTCTTCCGTCACCATTATCGGCACGGCCGATTGGACCATCTGCTTGAGCAGAAAGCCTCCGCGCGCGGTGGCAATTTTCGTCGACAGGGTTGATTTACGCGCCCCATACGTCGAGGCCAGAAATTCTGCGGGACGAATGCCATCAGAGAATGAATTAGCGATGAAGATCGGAACCGTGCGGTCATTCGCATCCTGGTAAAGACCAGGCGCACCCACCATCATGCGCAACTGCGAAGCATTGCCTCGAGCCCCGGATGCCACCGACTGGTAGAGACCGGTGTTGGCAGCTTTTGATCCGCCCAACGTATGCTCCTGAATGATACCGACGTATCGCTGCCATATATCCTCCCGGGCTTTTTCGAAGCCGGGGCGATCGG
>CALMFQ010000077.1 GCA_937863215.1 uncultured Pseudomonadota bacterium | reverse complement strand
CAGATCGCCGGTGCGTAGATTCTCGCCATGTGGGTCGCTGATCCGATGGACGATTTTCCCCAGATGCACGCCACCGGCATTGCCGAGCAGACTCCAGTGTGGGTCGAGCCGGTCCAGTTCTGCGATGCAGCCTTCCAGCTGCCCGATACGGTCGTGGTTGAGCAGAATGTCCTGGTGGCAGAGGATGATGTAATCGCCACGTGCATTGCAAATAAAGCGGCTGATTGCCTGATAGGCGTCGTAATGGTTGGCTCCGCCATTGTCGAGCCACAGGAACTCGCTGTTGTCGGCGCTGAAGCCGGCGTCGGCAAACGATTGCAGCATCTGCCGGTAGAGCGCGCTATCAGTCACCATGGTGCACACTGAAAAGCGTGGACTGCCTGCCTGCGGAAGGCTCAGCTCACGTGCGTTAGCGAACGGATTGACATTCATTGACGCCGCCCTCCGCATATTGCAATTGCCACTGTTGCGCAGCTTCGACCACGTGTGCCGCGCGTTGTGCGTAACTGTGCCGTTCCACGACGTGCCGGTGTGCCGCCTCGGCCAGCGCGCGGTTTGCGGCGAAATCTGCCAGATAATGGCGAATCTGTCGTTCGCAATCGTCGAGCGAGGCGAATTCCACGTAGTTTTCACCCAGGCTGAAATCGTTCGCCGAGTGAAAACGCTGGTCGGCCAACAGGAAGCCGCCGCATGCCGCCACGCCGAAGCAGCGCTCCGGCAGACCGCCAGCGGTGTGGTCCGGATATTCGCAGGTGGCGCCGTATTGCAGGTTGATGTGACTGCGCTGGATCAGGTCGATCTGCTCGGCGACGCTCATTCCCTTGCCATCGAAGAAACGGTGGCTGATGCCGGCCCGGTCCAGCCGTTGTGCCAGCGCATCGAAAAATCGCTTGCGGCGGGCTTGGCCGGGGTGATTGTTGCTGTCCAGCCCGCCAAAAAAGCTGACATCGACCTGATAGTGTTGCGGCTGGCGCAATTGCGCCAGCGTTACGCCATTCAGGTTGTAGACCTGCGGATCGACGGCGTTGGGCAGATACAATTGTTGCTGGCCGAATTTCAGTCCA
>CALMFQ010000076.1 GCA_937863215.1 uncultured Pseudomonadota bacterium | reverse complement strand
TGAAAGGGAGGGAGTATTTGGAGCAAGTTCAAACATAATCGGGCCGGATCAATAATTTGAAAAGGATTATCGATGGGTAATATGAAACCGTGGCCGTTTGAGTTGAGCAACATTCTGGCTGCCGCCGCGCAAGATCATCAACTGGAAATCGCCGATCTGCTGGTAGCCTACCTGCAGATCATTGGTGTGGAATACGTTTTCGGTGTGCCGGGCGGCGCGATCGAACCGTTGTTCAACGCCCTGGCCCGCAGCGAGCGCCGTGGCGGGCCGCGTGCGGTGGTGGCACGCCACGAGGCCGGTGCCGCCTTCATGGCCGATGGTTATGCGCGTGAAACCGGCAAACTCGGCGTGTGTTGCGCCACCTCCGGCCCCGGTGCCACCAACCTGATCACCGGCGTCGCCTGCGCGCACGATAACGGCATGCCGGTGTTGGCCATCACCGGCCAGCCGGCGTTGCCCTCGTTTGGCAAACGCGCGCTGCAAGAGTCGGCCTGCACCGGCATCAACACCCTCGGCATGTTCCGCCACTGCACCCGCTTCAACTCGCTGGTGTCGCACCCCGAGCAAGCCGAGCCGAAGCTGATCACCGCCATTGTCAAAGCCATGCGCAGCCGTGGCGCGGCACACCTCACCTACCCGGTGGACGTGCTGCGCACGCCGCTGGATGCGCAGCACCACATCACCGACATCAACGCGCTGATCCGCAAGCGCGGCCTGCTGGATGACGAAGCGGTGCGCGAAGCGGCGCAGCTGCTGAAGCAAACCGGGCGCGTAGTGTTCATGATCGGCGGCGGCTGTGCCGACAGCATGCCGCAGATCATGAAGCTGGTAGAGCTGCTCGATGCCCAGTTTGTGTCTACGCCGGATGGCAAGGGCCTGGTCAACCCCAGCCATCATGCCTATTACGGCGTATTCGGCTTTGCCGGCCACACCAGCGCCGCCGCGCTGCTGGCGGGCAATCCCGATCTGGTGGTGGTGCTCGGCACCAATCTCGGCGAATGGACCAGCGGCGCCTGGTCGTCGCTGGTGCTCAACAACCGGCTGATTCACATCGACAGCTCCGACGACCACCTGATGCGCTCGCCAATGGCGCGCCTGCACGTGCGTGGCCGTATTTTCACCGTCTGCGAGCGGCTGATCGAACTGCTGCAGCCGGTGTGTTATGCCCGTGCCAACAAGATCGACGCCCAGCTTGATCCCGAGCGCTTCATGGCCGAGCCGGACAAATACGAATCCGACGCCACGCCGATCAAACCGCAACGGCTGATGCGCGAACTCACCCGGCGTTTTCCCGCCAGCACCCGCTTTGTTGCCGATGCCGGCAACAGCACCGCCTGGGCCGTGCACTACCTCACCCACGACGACCGCCGCGTGCAAACGCTGGAACGCCGGCAAAGCCGCGAAGAACGCCGCACCGAAGCGCAAAGCGACCGCCGCAGCGAAAACGCCAACTGGCTGCGCGTGATCATGGATTTTGCACCCATGGGCTGGGCGATAGGCGCCGCAGTCGGCATTGCCCAGGGCCAGCCCGAATGCCCGGTGGTGTGCCTCACCGGCGACGGCAGCTACCTGATGAGCGGGCAAGAAATTACCGTTGCCGCCGAGCAGGGCCTGACCGTGATTTTTGTCATCCTCAACGATGCTGCTTACGGCATGGTGAAACACGGCCAGCGCCTCGCCGGGGCCGAATCGATAGGCTGGCAACTGCCCAAGGCCGATTACCGCAAACTGGCCGAATCGCTCGGCGTGCCCGGCCACGTGATCGAAAGCCCCGACGACTTCGACAAAATCGACTTCGACGCCATCCTCAACCGCAAAGGCCCCACCCTGCTCGACATCCGCATCGACGGCGAAGAAGTGCCGCCGATGAGCCTGCGCATGCAAACCCTCGGCAGCGTCGCCGAGCCGAAGGAGGGCGCGGCATGAGCCAGGCAACACAAATGATCACCACCCGCATCTGGCACGAGCAGCCCGAAGCCAACAACCGCTATGCCACCCGCGTTGCCCGCTGCCACGGCTACGACGTGTTCGGGCAAATGCTCGGCAACGCCCGCTGGGCCGACATGCTCTACCTGCTGTTTCGCGGCGAAGCCCCCAGCCCGGCGCAATCGGCACTGCTGGAACAACTGGCGCTGGCGCTGGCCAACCCCGGCCCGCGCGATGCCGCCGTGCATGCCGCCATGTGTGGCGGTGTCGGTGGCTCCACCGCCGCTGCCACGCTGATGGCCGCGCTGGCAGTGGGCGCCGGGCAAAACGGCGGCGCGCGCGAGGTGTATCTCGCCATGCAAGGCTGGCAAAGCTGCGAAATCGATTTGCTCAAATGGCAGGCCCGCCTCGGCACCGAGCCGAGCAAGCGGCCAGACGTGTGGCCCGAGCTGCAACACCCGCCCGGCTTCGATCCGCACGGCGTCAGCACGCCGCTGCCAATCTTGCAGATGCTCGACCACTTCGCCAGCTACGACTGCGGCCCGCACCTCGGCTGGCTGCGGCAGCAGCGGCGCACGCTGGAACAAGCCGCCGACCTGCCACTGGCCACCACCGGCATTGCCGCCGCCGTGCTGCACCAGCTGGGATTCAGCCCCGAGCAGGGCGAAATGCTGTTCCTGCTGCTGCGCCTGCCCGGCGCCGCCGCGCATGCGCTGGAGCAAACCGGCAATGGCTATCGCAATTTCCCGTTTTATCCGTTGGAACTGACCGACGACCCGGCACAACAGGAGGCCGCATGAACCAGCGTGTTACCCCCAACCGTGGCCCGGCACTGCTCGACAGCGTGGCAGGCAGATTGACTACCGCCGTGGGAGCCGCTTTCCCTGGCGAACGGGCGGTGTTTCGAGGCCACGACATTCACCAAGAGCTGGGCGATATGGACTGGATGGAGCTGTACGTGTTTGGCATTACCGGGCGGCGCTTTTCGCCGGAGCAAATTCGCATGCTGCACGCGCTCTGGACGATCACCAGCTATCCCGACGCGCGTATCTGGAACAACCGTGTCGCTGCACTCGCCGGTTCCTCGCGCAGTACCGGCGCGCTGGCCATTGGCGCGTCGGTGGCGGTGTCTGAGGCATATATTTATGGCCGCCAGAACGAGTTTCAGGCGATCAGCTTTTTCATCGAAACCGTGAAGAAGCGTGCTGCCGGCGCCACGCTGGATCAGTGCATAGCCGACGAAATCCGCCTGCATGGCCGTATTGCCGGCTATGGCCGACCCTTGGCCAACGCCGACGAACGGATCGAGCCGACAATGCAACTGGCGCGGGAGCTAGGGCTTGCTGATGGCCCACACGTGAAGCTGGCCTTCGAGCTGGAGCAGCATCTGCTGGCATCGGGCAAGAATCTGCGAATGAACTACGGCGCATTGGTGACAGCGTTTGGTGCTGATCTCGGTCTGTCACCTCGCGAGTTCTACTTCTATGCCATTCCGGGGTTTGTCGCAGGCATGCAGCCGGTGTATGCCGAATCAGCCGACAAACCCGAAGGCACGCTGTTTCCCACTGCCTGCACGCAGATTGTTTATCAGGGGCCGGCGCAGCGCGAATGGCCGGCAAACAAGTCTTAACCCTTTGTTCTTTATATGATCTTTAATACAGGAAAGTTTTTGATGGATACCAAACCGAGTACGCATTATCACCCGCTGCCCAATAAGCTGATCAACCGCGCCAGCCGCGCCCTCAATCGTGTTGGCCTGGCCAGAATCGACCTCAGCGAAAACGCGCTGATCGCTGCCGCCCGCCGCGAAACCGGACTGCAGGATTTTGGCGACGAGAGCTTTTTGCCGGCATTGCGGGTGTTGCTGCACTCGCTGCAAACCGAAGCCCAGCTCAACCCGATGGGGCGGCTGTATGCCAAGGCCAATATCGTTGGCTCGCTGAAAAACCGCCTGTGGGCGCAAGCCGCGTTTGCCGCGCACCCGGAAATCCGCCAGCGCAAGATTGTTGCGCCGATTGTCATCATCGGCCCGCACCGCTCTGGCACCACCCGCCTGCAGCGCATGATGTCGGCCGATAGCCAGCTGATGCACCTCAGCACTTGGGAAGGTTTCAACCCCGCACCGCGCCCCGGCAAACCGCAACACGGCAAGGCCGAGCGCTGGAACGAGGCGAAAAAGGCCTGCGGCGCCATTCCGCGCATGTACCCCGGCGCCTTCAACGCCCACCCGATGCACCCGGACTGGGCCGAAGAAGAAATGCTGCTGCTCAATCACTCGTTCTGCAGCTTCTCCATTCTTGGCGCTTACCACGTGCCGAGCTATTACCAGTGGTTTCTGCAGGCCGACAAAACCGACGCCTACCGCTACACCGCCGACCTGATGCGGCTGATCGCCTGGCAGCGCGGCGAGCCGGAAGACAAGCCGTGGGTGCTGAAAAACCCGCAACACATGATGGACCTGAACACCCTGCTGCAGGTGTTCCCCGATGCGCGACTGGTGTTCACCCATCGCGATCCGCAAAAAACCGTGGCCTCGGTGATGTCGCTGATGTGGCACTACACGGTGCAGCACACCGATGCGCCATGCCGCGCCAAGGTGCGCGAAATCTGGCTCGACTTCTGCCAACAGGCTGCACGCCGCTGCATGACCATGCGCGAGCAAATCCCCGCCGCGCAGCAGATCGACGTTTATTACGAGCAGATCAACCACGACTGGCGCGCCGTAATGCGGCGGATTTACGAGTTTGGCGGCATCCAGTTCGACCCGCAGGCGCAGCAGGCGCTGGAAGGCTGGCTGCAGGCGAGCGAAAGCGAAAACCTGCACGGCGGCCACAAATACGCACTGGAAAACTTCGGCACCAGCAAAGACGAGGTGGAACAACGCATGAAATTCGTGCGCGACTTCTACGCCATTCCATTTGAAAGCCGTCGGGCATAAGGAGACACAGATGATAAGCAACCGCGCCCAACGCAATATCGTCTGGCACCGTGGCAAAGTCACCCCGGCCGACCGCGCCCGCCTGTTCCGCCAGGAGGCCGCCACCATCTGGCTCACCGGCTTGTCGGGTTCCGGCAAATCCACCGTGGCTTTCGAGCTGGAGCAGGCGCTGGTCAGCCGTGGCTACCCCGCCTACGTGCTCGACGGCGACAACGTGCGCCACGGCCTGAACCAGGAGCTGGGCTTCTCGCCGCAAGACCGCAAGGAAAACATCCGCCGCATTGCCGAAGTGGCCAAGCTGTTCAACGACGCCGGCATGATGGTGATCACCGCCTTCATCTCGCCCTATCAGCACGACCGGGCGATGGCGCGCGACATCATCGGCAAGGATCATTTTGTCGAAGTGCACCTCGCCACCCGCCTGCACGTGTGTGAACAGCGCGACCCGAAAGGGCTGTATCGCAAGGCAAGGCAGGGCGAAATTGCTGAATTCACCGGCATCACCGCCCCTTACGAAGCGCCGGAAAACCCTGCACTGAGCCTTGACACCGGCAGCCTCAGCATCGAGCAAAGCGTCGCGCAGATCCTGCACAAGCTCGCGCCACGGCTCTACCCCGCAGTGGTCAACCCCGTCCACGGCGGCTGATTCCGCCGCACCCCGCCAAGCCAATACTGGCGCGGCCTGCAGCCTGGCCTGCAAGCCGCTCTGGGATTGGCTTGCAGGGCGACACATCGTTGTTGATCCGGCGGGTGAAGTTTGAACGTGCCCCAAATGCTCCCTCCCTTTCAAGGGGAGGGTTGGGGTGGGGATGGGGTTACAGACGCGGCGCAAGCCCCCATCCCCCTCCCCGCCTCCCCCTTGAAGGGGGAGGAGTTACCCTGGCAAGTTCACACCTCACCAGCCGTTTCAAAAAAGATGCTTGTTTTTTGATGAATGGAGAATCTGATGCAAAACCTCACGGGCAAAATTGCCCTGATTACCGGCGGCAACAGCGGCATTGGTCTGGCTACGGCCAAACTGTTCAAACAACGCGGCGCTACCGTGGTGATCACCGGCCGCGATGCGAGCAGCCTCGATAAAGCGGTTACAGAACTCGGCGAAGGCGCCGTGGCGCTGCAAAGTGATGCCGGCGATCTGGCGCAGATCGACGCCTTGATGGGCGAAATCAAACAACGTTTTGGCCGGCTGGATGTGTTGTTTGCCAATGCGGCAGTGGCCGAGCCGGTGCCATTTGAGTTGGTTACCGAAGCACAATTTGACCAGCAGGTGTCGGTCAACTTCAAAGGCACATTTTTCACCATCCAGAAAGCGCTACCGTTAATGGCTAACGGCGGCAACATCGTGGTGACGACCTCGCTTTCCAATCGCAAAGGAGCGCCCAATTTCAGCGTCTACGCCGGCGCAAAAGCTGGTTTGCGCTCGCTGGTACAAACCTTGGGGCTGGAGCTGATCGGACGTGGCATTCGTATCAACGCCATCAGCCCCGGCCCGATCCGCACGCCGATGTATCAACGCTTCGGCTTGCCGGCAGTGGCCACGGATGCGATTCAGGAGCGCATTCTCAATAAAGCGCCAACTGGTCGCTTTGGTGAGCCAGACGAAATCGCCAAGGTGGCCTTGTTTCTTGCCAGCGACGCGTCGTCGTACATGGTGGGCGAGGAGTTGGTGGTGGATGGGGGAATTGGGCTGGTGTAACAGCTTGCCGCTGCAAGCCCTCTGCTATTGGCTTGC
>CALMFQ010000075.1 GCA_937863215.1 uncultured Pseudomonadota bacterium | reverse complement strand
CGCGCGCGTCGAAGTGCGGCGTGTGACTGTCGGTGCCGACCAGGGTGTCGGGAAAGGCCACGCCGTCGCGCACGTAGACCACCGGCGACATCTTCTCCAGGTTGATCTGGTGCATGATGCCGTTGCCCGGCGGGATCACGTCGACGTTCTTGAACGCCAGCTTGGTCCAGTTGATGAAGTCGAAACGGTCTTCGTTACGGCGGTCTTCAATTGCACGGTTTTTCTCGAATGCCTGCGGGTCGAAGCCACCGCATTCAACGGCTAGCGAGTGGTCAACGATCAACTGCACCGGTACCACCGGATTGACCTTGGCCGGATCGCCGCCTTGTTCGGCAATCGCGTCACGCAGGCCAGCCAGATCCACCAGCGCGGTCTGGCCGAGGATGTCGTGGCATACCACGCGTGCCGGAAACCACGGGAAATCCAGATCGCGCTTGCGCTCGATCAGTTGTTTCAGCGAATCGGTCAGGGTGGCCGGATCACAGCGACGCACCAGGTTTTCTGCCAGCACGCGCGAGGTGTACGGCAGCTTGTCCCAGGCGCCGGGCTGGATGGCATCGACCGCCTGACGCGCGTCGAAGTAGTCCAGCGCCGTGCCGGGCAGGGATTTACGATAAAGCGTATTCATTTACTTGCGATCCTTCAGCAGCACGAATTTCTGATCTTCCGGGCCGGTGTAGTTGGCGCTCGGACGAATGATCTTGCCGTCGATGCGTTGTTCGATCACGTGTGCGCTCCAGCCGGAGGTACGGGCAATCACGAACAGCGGGGTGAACATCGCGGTCGGCACGCCCATCATGTGGTAGCTGACAGCCGAGAACCAGTCGAGATTCGGGAACATCTTCTTGATGTCCCACATCACGCTTTCCAGCCGTTCGGCAATGTCGAACATCTTCATGTCGCCGGCTTCCTGCGACAGATTGCGCGCCACTTCCTTGATCACCTTGTTGCGCGGATCGCTGATGGTGTAAACCGGGTGGCCAAAGCCAATCACCACTTCCTTGCGCTCAACCCGTGCCTTGATGTCGGCTTCGGCTTCGTCCGGATTTTCGTAGCGTTTCTGCACTTCGAATGCCACTTCGTTGGCACCACCGTGTTTCGGGCCACGCAGCGCGCCAATCGCGCCGGTGATGGCGGAATGCATGTCGGATCCGGTGCCGGCAATCACGCGGCCGGTAAAGGTCGAGGCGTTGAATTCATGCTCGGCATAAAGCACCAGCGAGGTGTGCATCGCCTTGACCCACGAATCGCGTGGTTTTTCGCCGTGCAGCAGGTGCAGGAAGTGACCGCCGATCGAATCGTCGTCGGTTTCCACTTCAATGCGACGGCCGTTGTGGCTGAAGTGATACCAGTAGAGCAGCATCGAACCCAGCGAAGCCATCAGGCGGTCGGCGATGTCGCGCGCGCCGGCGATGTTGTGGTCGTCTTTTTCCGGCAGCGCACAGCCGAGCGCCGACACGCCGGTGCGCATCACGTCCATCGGATGGGCATTGGCCGGTAGCGCTTCCAGCACCGCTTTCACCGACAGCGGCAGGCCGCGCAGCGATTTCAGCTTGGCTTTGTAGCCTTTCAGCTCGGCCTGGTTCGGCAGCTTGCCGTGCACCAGCAGGTAAGCGATTTCTTCGAATTCGCAGTGATCGGCCACGTCGAGAATGTCGTAGCCGCGATAGTGCAGGTCATTGCCGGAACGGCCAACGGTACACAGCGCGGTGTTGCCCGCAGTCACGCCCGACAGGGCAACCGATTTTTTTACTTTGGGCTGGGCTTGTTGGGTTTCGCTCATTTGGCGGTCTCCGATAATCGTCAAAAGTTAGTCAATGTTGGCTAATCCGCAGGGCGCGGCTGAAATCACTTCTTCTCTTGGGCGAACAATGCATCCAATTTTTGTTCGAATGCGTGGTAACCCAAGTGGTCATACAACTCCATGCGCGTCTGCATGGTATCGATCACATTCTTCTGCGTGCCATCGCGCTGGATCGCTTCATACACGCCCAGTGCCGCCTTGCTCATGGCGCGGAAGGCAGACAGCGGATACAGGATCAGGCTGACGTCGGCGGCGGCCAGCTCGTCGCGGGTATACAGCGGCGTGGCGCCGAATTCGGTGATATTGGCCAGCACCGGCACTTTGACCGCAGCGGCAAACTGTTTGTACATCGCCAGATCGGTCATCGCCTCGGGGAAAATCATGTCGGCGCCGGCTTCCACGCAAGCACAGGCGCGGTCGATGGCGGCTTGCAGGCCTTCCACCGCCAGCGCATCGGTGCGCGCCATGATCACAAAATCGCTGTCGATCTTGCCGTCCACCGCGGCTTTGACACGATCGACCATTTCCGCCTGGCTGACAATTGCCTTGTTCGGACGATGGCCGCAGCGCTTGGCCTGCACCTGGTCTTCGATATGCACCGCAGCCGCGCCGGCGCGGATCATCTGGCGAATGGTGCGCGAGATGTTGAACGCGCCGCCCCAGCCGGTATCGATATCCACCAGCAGCGGCAGATCGGTGACGTCGGTAATGCGGCGCACGTCGATCAGTACATCTTCCATGGTGGTGATGCCCAGATCGGGAATGCCGCAGGAGCTGGCAGCCACGCCGCCGCCCGACAGATACAGCGACTTGAAACCGCTATGTTCGGCCAGCTTGGCCGCATAGGCGTTGATGGCGCCGACTACCTGTAGCGGTTTGTGTGCGGCAACAGCCTGTTTGAAACGTAATCCGGGGGAGGTGAGGGCCATGAAAATCTCCGTGAGCGATGGTTTGTAGCTGTTTATTGCAAATACCGGGCCAGCTTGCGTTGTGGCCGGCCGCAGTGGGCGGGATCGCGAGAGTTTTCAGTGTATTAACTGGGCCGGGGATTTGCCGGGAAAATTGCGCATCGCAACAAGAACATCATTTTCTTGTTTCACTGTTTCGTTAGTGTTTCAATATGTGAAACACATTGAAACGGTGAATCATGC
>CALMFQ010000074.1 GCA_937863215.1 uncultured Pseudomonadota bacterium | reverse complement strand
GGTTTCAGCGTCGATCTGTTGTTTCTGCGCATCCGCACCGTCCTGCACGGTTTTCTCGATGCTTTTGGCTTTTGCCAGCGCAGCTTGTTGCTCCTTGAATATCTGCTGCTGCGGTGCCGCTGTCGGCGGTTTTCCGCTGCACGCGCCCAACAGCAGTGCTCCGGCTATTGCAATGCGATACATGGCGACTCCCCTTTGCTTGAACCTGTCTGTCAGTGTAAGCGATAGCGGCAGCGCTTGTGTGCATCCCTTGATATCGGTCATCGCACGCTACGGCGTTTTTGCCGAATGATGCATATTCCGTCCCGAGCCCGATTGCCATGAACCCTGTACTCCAGCCCCGATCTGCCGCTCTGTCCGATATTGCCGTCTGGCTGCGCAACGGTGCCGCACTGTTGCGCCGGGCGGGGGTGGTCGCGCCGCTGTATGCCGCATTGCTGGCGGCTATCGGTGCCGTCATGTTCGCCGGCGCCATTTTTGCGGGCGCGTTGCCGATGACTTATGCGCTGGCCAGCGGCTTTCTGCTGGTCGGATCGATTGCTTCTGTGGGGGTGATGCATCTGGCGCTGGCGCTCGAATCCGGGCAGAGGCTGCGCCTGGCGCAAATGTTGGGCGGCGTGTTCCGCGCACCGGGCCTGCTGGCCTTGCTGGGTCTGTCGTTGTTCCTGTGGCTGATCTGGGTCACCGATGCGGGGATTCTCTACGGACTGTATTTCCGCCAGCAGCAGTTGCCGTTCATGCCGACCTTCGGTTTTGCCGCACCATTGCCGGCATTTTTGCTGTTCAGCGGTCTGATGGGCAGCGTGCCGGCGCTGATCATGCTGGCGGTGGCGACATTTTCCGTGCCGCTGGTGCTGGAAGGGCGCTGCGGCTTGCCGCAAGCGGTCGGGCTGAGTGTCCGTGCGCTGCGCGTCAACTTCGTGACGATGCTGGCGTGGGCTTGTCTGGTGACAATTGCGGTGGCGCTGTCGCTGTTGCTGCTGCCGCTGTTTCTGTTGGTCTTTCCGCTGCTTGGCTTCGCCAGCTTTGCCTGTTATCGCCAGGTTTTTCCGTTGCACGGCAAGGCCTGATCTCTCCTTCTGACGGATTGCCTGCATATTGACAAGTCGTTCAATATTAGCAATCATCGATCCAGTCAAACGCTCGTTTGAATGACAGGAGATGCCCGTGTCGCCGAATGTGATGAAAATGCTGATTAACCTGTGGCCGCCCTATCTCGGTGCCGGGGTCAGGGTGGATACCATCAGCCGCGATTATCGCCGCGTAGCGGTTTCGCTGAAGTTGCGCTGGTACAACCGTAATTATGTCGGCACCCATTTCGGCGGTACGCTGTTCTCGATGACCGACCCGTTCTACATGTTGATGCTGATGCAGGTACTCGGCCGCGATTACATCGTCTGGGACAAGTCGGCCAGCATCGATTTCGTCGCCCCGGGAAAGGGTAGGGTGTCGGCGCATTTCGAGCTCGACGATGCGACACTCGATAGCATCCGCAGTGCTACCGCCAATGGCGACAAGTATCTGCCGGAGCTGCCGGTGCGGGTGGTGGACGAGCAGGGCAAAACGGTCGCGCATATCCGCAAGACACTGTATATTCGACGCAAGCAGCCCAAGCACAATGCCTGATCCGGAGCCTTGCCGGAGCGGGTTCCCGAGTCGTTGAAGATGCGTCCGAATTCCTCCAATCGCCGAATCGCCCCCGCCGGCAGCAGCTACCAGCGGCGCAACCGCCGCCTGCTGATCCTGGTTCCGGTGGCATTTTTCACCCTGTTTAGCGGCGCCAGCCTGTGGTGGTTTGCCGAGGATATGGGGCTGTCGTTGCCGGGCTGGCACACCGCGCGCAGCACGCCGGAGCTGTCGCTGGGAGCGGAAGAGCGCGAGGCGCTGCAAACGCAGCTGGACATGTTGCGCACCCAGTGGCAGCGCCTGGATTCGCTCGACGCCCTGCAGCGCAAACCGGCTCCGCCGCAGTCGGCGATGCTGCGCCTGGCGCTGCAGCTGCCAAGTGGCCTCGGCGACTCGGAGTTGCGCGATCGGGTCGATATCCTGTCCAAGGCGCTGGATGAACGCTTGTTCGCTCCGGCCGCCACCGAACGCAAATCCGGCTCTGGACGGCTGATGCCGGTTACCGGCGTAACGCCATCGTCGAATTTCGGTTTGCGGCTCGATCCGTTTAGCGGTCGGGCGGCAATGCACAACGGCATCGATTTCGTTGCACCGATCGGCACGCCGGTTTATGCCGCCGACGCCGGTGTTGTCAAATCGGCCGGGCTGACGCCGCAGTTTGGCTGGACGGTCGAACTGGACCACGGGCGCGGAGTAACCACCCGTTATGCGCATGCCTATCGGCTGTGGGTAAGGCCGGGTCAGCCAGTGGCAGAGGGGCAGAAAATTGCCGAAGTCGGCAGTACCGGTAAATCCACCGGCCCGCATCTGCATTTCGAGGTGCGCTACAACGGCGCACCGCTGAACCCGATGCGCTATCTGGCGCTGAAGTAAGTCCGATACCATGGCCGGACGCCTGTTGAAGCTGCTGGTACTGTTCCTGCTGTGCTGGGGCGTCTACAGTTTCTTGCTCAACCCGCGCCAGCGTCGCGACTGGCATGGACTGACGCGCCGCGCCGCATGGGTGTTGCTACTGGCATCCGCGCTGGTGCTGGCGGAGTACTGGCTCAGCCACTGACGCCGCCGTTCAGCTTCAGGCGGCCAGATCTTTATTGTGACCCTGCGTCCAGGTACGGGTCGATGCGACCGCCACGTCGCGCCACGCCAGCATCATGCGCGTCAGCAGTGTGGTCTGGAAATCCAGCAGGGCGGTAAGCTGCGGCGCATCCTGCAAATTGTCCAGCCAGTCGCTGCGGCCGTTCCGGCTGGCTTCCACTGCCAGTTGCCGATGCAGCTCGGTGACCACGTCTTCCCAATATGCGGCGCTGCCGATTTCCGGTTCGGTATAACGCTGCCGGGCGGCATCCACGATTGCATCCCAGATTGCCTGCCCGCGCGCTTCGTCGATTCCTGCGCGTGCCGACAGCCAGCTCAAGATTTGCGGATAGTGCATGATAAGCTCCTTTGTTGCTTTGCAACATTGCGGCCCTGATTTATGACCATAACTCACAGGAATTGTTCCTGTTTGTTTTGCAATGCAATATTAACATGTGGTTATATGTTAGGGGAAACCCTCTAAATTCATATATTGGCCTTGCTTAAAAATTGAGCAAAATAGTTTTTCCAATTGCAGCAAAAACGTTTAAAATTAGCGCCCTTTCCGATTTTCGGACACGCCGCATGCGCATCGGACCGTATCAACTGAAAAACAATCTGATCGTTGCGCCGATGGCCGGAGTGACCGATCGGCCGTTTCGCATGCTGTGCAAGCGCATGGGGGCCGGGCATGCGGTATCGGAAATGATTACCTCCAACGCACTGCTGTGGGGCACGGAGAAAACCCGTCGGCGCGTGAATCACGCGGGCGAAATCGCACCGGTTTCGGTGCAGATTGCCGGTGCGATTCCCGAGCAGATGGCCGAGGCGGCGCGCTTCAATGTCGATCACGGTGCGCAGATCATCGATATCAACATGGGCTGCCCGGCGAAGAAGGTGTGCAACGTCATGGCCGGCTCGGCATTGTTGCAGGATGAACCGCTGGTGGCGCGTATTCTGGAGGCGGTGGTCAAGGCCGTGGACGTGCCGGTGACGCTGAAAACCCGGCTCGGCTGGGATCAGGATAACCGCAATATCGGCCGCGTGGCCCGCCTGGCAGAGGATTGCGGCATTCAGGCGCTGGCGGTCCACGGCCGGACGCGTGCCTGCGGTTATGGCGGCAGCGCCAGCTACGAATTGATTCGAGCGGTGAAAGCCGAGGCGCGAATCCCGATCATCGCCAACGGCGATATCGATTCGCCGCACAAGGCGCGCGAGGTGCTGCAGGTTACCGGAGCCGACGCGATCATGATCGGCCGTGCGGCGCAGGGAAGGCCGTGGATCTTTCGCGAAACGGCGCATTTCCTCGCCACCGGCGAATTGCTGCCGCCGCCGCAGGTCAGCGAAATCAAGCAGGTGCTACTTGAGCACATGCACGAACATTACGATTTTTACGGCGAGTATTCCGGTGTGCGTATCGCACGCAAGCATATCGCCTGGTATACCAAGGGATTGCGGGATTCGAACGAATTCCGCCAAGCCATGTATCGCCTCGAATCGAGCACGGCGCAACTGGCTGCAATCCGCGACTATTTCGATCGCCTGGCCACATTCAGCGACAGACTGGAATATCTGGGCACAGGCAGCGACGACAATTCGCAACCACTGGCGGCGTAATTTTTGCTTCACGTTCCAACCAGATTCGCCCCCGGCTACAAACCACAATATCGGCCAGGAGCGGGAACGCTATTGCAAGATTGGATGAGGGTAGGTGTCATGGATAACAACGAAGAACAGATCGCCGCTGCAATCAAGCGGACGATGGAGCAGTATTTTCGCGACCTGGACGGAGAGCCTCCCAGTGCCATTTACGATATGGTGATGTCCTGCGTCGAAAGACCCTTGCTGGAAATCGTGCTGGCGCATGCCAAGGGTAACCAGACCAAGGCCGCAGAGTTGCTCGGTATCAATCGCAACACCTTGCGCAAAAAGCTCAAGGAATATGATCTGGGCTGATCCGGCCCGCTTTTTTCGATCTTTAGGTAAAGAAAGACCCACATCGCCATGATGACCAAAATTCAACGCGCTCTTATCAGTGTTTCCGACAAGCAAGGTGTACTGGAGTTTGCCCGGACGCTGGCCGGTTTCGGAGTTGAAATCCTTTCCACCGGGGGCACCGCCAAGCTGCTGGCGGAAAACGGCGTCAAGGTGATCGAAGTGGCCGATTACACCGGTTTTCCGGAAATGCTGGATGGCCGGGTGAAAACGCTGCATCCGAAAATTCACGGCGGCGTGCTTGGCCGGCGCGACCTGCCGGAACATGTGGCGGCAATGCAGCAACATGGCATCGGCAATATCGACTTGGTGTGCGTCAATCTTTATCCGTTCGTGCAAACCATCAGCAAGCCGGATTGCGCGCTGGAAGATGCGATCGAGAATATCGACATCGGCGGCCCGACCATGGTGCGCTCGGCAGCGAAAAACTATCAGCATGTCGCCATCGTGACCGACGCTGCAGATTACGCCGCATTGTCGGCAGAGCTGCAGACCAATGCTGGCGCGCTGTCGCTGGCCACCCGTTTCGATTTGGCGAAGAAGGCGTTCTCCCATACCGCTGCTTACGACGGCGCAATCAGCAACTACCTGACCGCCATCGATGCCGCAGGTGCCAAGGCGGATTTCCCGCAGCGCTTCAACGCCAGTTTCGAAAAAGTGCAGGACATGCGTTATGGCGAAAATCCGCACCAGAAGGCCGCGTTCTACCGCGACTTGGTGCGCGTGCCCGGTGCCATCGCCAATTACAACCAGTTGCAAGGCAAGGAGTTGTCGTACAACAACATTGCCGATGCCGATGCGGCGTGGGAGTCGGTCAAGACCTTCGACCAGCCTGCCTGCGTCATCATCAAGCACGCCAATCCGTGTGGCGTTGCCATCGCAGCCGATACCCTGACTGCTTATCGCTTGGCATTGGCCACCGATAGTACTTCCGCATTTGGCGGCATTATTGCATTCAATCGTGAAGTCGATGCCGCAACTGCCGAGGCGGTGTCGGCACAGTTTCTCGAGGTGTTGATTGCTCCGGCCTATTCGGCTGAAGCCAAGGCACTGCTGGCGAAGAAGGTCAATGTGCGGGTGCTGGAAGTGCCGCTGGAAGCCGGTGCCAATCCGTATGACTTGAAACGTGTGGGCGGTGGCTTGCTGGTGCAGACTGCCGATATCAAGAATGTCGCTCTCGACGAGTTGCGCGTGGTTACCAAGCGCCAGCCGAGCGCGGCCGAATTGCAGGATCTGCTGTTCGCGTGGCGTGTGGCGAAATTCGTCAAATCCAATGCAATTGTGTTTGCCAGAAATGGTCAGACCGCCGGCGTAGGCGCAGGCCAGATGAGCCGCGTTGATTCGACCCGGATTGCCGCGATCAAGGCTGCGGCCGCGGGGTTGCCGCTGGCCGGTGCGGTGGCGGCATCGGATGCGTTCTTCCCGTTCCGTGACGGTGTTGATGTGATTGCCGAAAATGGCATCAAGGCGATTATCCAGCCGGGGGGCTCGATGCGCGACGAAGAGGTGTTTGCCGCTGCCGACGAGCATGGCATCGCTATGGTGCTGACCGGCACGCGCCATTTCCGCCACTGATCCAGATTGGTTTCTTGTAAGGAATTGCTATGAAAGTCTTGGTAATCGGTTCGGGTGGTCGCGAGCACGCGCTCGCCTGGAAAATCGCCCGCTCGCCGCGCATTTCCCGCGTTTATGTCGCACCCGGCAATGCCGGTACGGCGCTGGAGGATGGTGTTTACAATGTCAATCTGAATTCCGTGCCGGAATTGCTGGCATTTGCGCAGCAGGAGCGCATCGAGCTGACCGTGGTCGGCCCGGAGGCGCCGCTGTCGCAGGGTGTGGTGGATGCGTTCCGGGCTGCCGGTTTGAAAATCTTTGGTCCGACCAAGGCGGCGGCGCAGCTGGAGAGCTCCAAGGATTTCGCCAAGGCATTCATGAAGCGCCATCATATTCCGACCGCCGATTATCAGACCTTTGGCGATGCCGGTGCGGCACATGCGTACATCGACCTGCGCGGCGCTCCGATCGTGATCAAGGCCGATGGTCTTGCTGCCGGCAAGGGGGTGGTTGTGGCGATGTCGCTGGAAGAGGCGCATGCCGCGGTCGATATGATGCTGTCCGATAACAGGCTGGGCGATGCCGGCGCGCGGGTGGTCATTGAGGAGTTTCTCACTGGCGAAGAGGCGAGCTTTATCGTCATGGTCAACGGCCACGAGGTGTTGCCGCTGGCCTCCAGTCAGGACCACAAACGCCTGCTGGATGGCGACCAGGGGCCGAATACCGGCGGCATGGGGGCGTACTCGCCGGCTCCGGTAGTCACGCCGGCAATTCACGCCAAGGCGATGCGCGAAGTGATCATGCCGACCGTTAATGGCATGGCTAAGGATGGTATTCCCTATACCGGCTTTCTCTATGCCGGCTTGATGATCGGCGAAAACGATTCAATCAAGGTTCTGGAGTTCAACTGCCGCATGGGCGATCCGGAAACCCAGCCGATCATGTTCCGCCTGAAGTCGGATCTGGTGGAGCTGCTTGAGGTGGCGATCGATGGCGGTCTGGACAAGGTTGAGGCGCAATGGGACCGGCGCGTGGCATTGGGTGTGGTGCTGGCTGCCGCCAATTATCCGGAAACGCCACGCAAAGGCGATGTGATCTTCGGCTTGGCCAAGGCCTCGGACGACGCACACGTGTTCCATGCTGGAACTGCCTCCAGCGCCTCGGGCGAAGTTGTCACCAATGGCGGGCGTGTGTTGTGTGTGACGGCACTGGGGGACAGTGTCAGGATGGCGCAGAAACGAGCTTACGAAGCGGTTGATCGGGTACGTTTCGATGGCATGCAGTATCGCACCGATATTGGCTACCGGGCGTTGCAGGCGCGCAGATGATCGCTGTAATTTATCCGGATTGAAAAGCAGGCCGGGCAGGTAATTGCCCGGCCTGTCTGTTTCAGCGCACGCGATGCTTGCGCGCCTGTCTGCGGCTGCGCCATGCATACACCAGTGCGGCAGCGGCAAGGCCCGGCAGGGTCGGGTCTAGCGGGCCTTTGCCTCCGATGCTGCAACCCTTGGGGTCATGGTCATCGTTGAGAATGACGATCTGGGTAGAGTCTTGCGGGCCGGTGGTGTAGCCATCCTGAGGATTGTTCACGCGGAAAGTAAAATATTCGTCTGGCTCCACGCTCTGGTCGCCAATGATTTGTACGGTGATCTGTTTGCTGATTTCACCCGGAGCAAAATCGAGCTCGCCTTTGGTTTCGAGAAAATCCCATTTGGTAAAGGCAGTGCCGCTTTCGGTCAGGTAATTGATTTTGCCGTAGCCACTGATGTTGCCGGTACGTTTGATGGTAATCGTAACGGTGTTCCAGGGGTAGGTGTTGTTGTCTTCGGTTTTGCTGAGTGTGGTTTCGACCGTCTGGAACGACGGTGCGCTGATGAAATTGCCGTTGGCCGCTGTTTTGCTGCCAATGTCTTTGTAGGAAACAACATTCTCGCTGGTGCTGATGGTCGCGAAGGATGTGCTGCCGGCATCTGTCACTACCGCATTGGCGTTGCCGACCTGGATGCCTGATGGTGCGACTACGTTTGTCGCGATGGTCGTCTGTGGCGTGGTGAAATCCTTGCCATCGACAACCGTAACGGTTCCATCGGACAGCGCAATATATAGCTTGCTGATCGATTCGTAGGTTGCCATCGCCTTGACGGTACGATTTGTCCCGTTGATGGCCAGAATCGTGGTTTCCGCCGGCTGCGGTATCGCCGCAGGTTTTCTGGTATCCCACTGGATGACTTTGCCATTCTGGGTCGCGACAAAAAAGGATGAGTCGGGCAGGCTCGCCATCGCCGCTACAGGCGTTCCCGGGTCGAGCGTGAACAGCAGTTGGTCGGTGTTTGTGTCGTATGCCTGGATCTGATTGCTGCCGTCGCACAAGACGTATACACGACCATCGTTGCTGGACAGAAGCTTGGACGGGCTGCCTCCGCTGGCAATGGTGCTTATCTGTTGTTGTTTTTCCAGGTCAAATACGCTGATTGAATTACTGCCGCTGTTGGCGACATAGAGTTTCTTGTCGTTGCGTGAGGTAACCGCCGCAACCGGCTTGCTTCCTGTTGGCATCGTACCGACGACCCGATTGACCGCACTATCGATGATCGTGACGCTGTTGCTGCTTTTATTGACGACATAAACGAATGTTCCCGCCCGGTTGGGGGCCACGGCAACCGGTTGCGACTGCACCGGGAGTGTAGTCAATATCTTGCCTGCGGTGGTGGAACGGGCGCTGTCGGTTGCCAAGTCGTAGACGATTACCTGATTGGTGTCCGGCGATGGCAGGTAGGCGAACGGCGCTGCCAATACACACGGTGTCGCTGCGCCCAGCAATAGCTTGACCGCCAGTTTCTGAATTTTCAATCTAATCTCCTCGCTGCCTGTCTATGGTGAGGCTATTTGCCTGATCTTAAAAAAGAATGATGTCATAAAGATTGCCTTTGCTCAATCGGTAAGCATTTTTGCCGCTGCTCGGGCTCGCGCATATCCAATTGTCTGGGAGCGGCTATGCTTAGGCGATGATTGTATTGTCGCTCATATTGAGGGGATGACATGTTTGAATCGGCTGAGCTAGGGCACCGGATCGACAAGGATGCTTATCGGCAGCGCGAGCCCGTATTGCGTGAGGCGTTGCTCGACATTCAGTATGAGCTAAAAGAACTGTCCAAGTTCCCTGTGGTCGTGGTTGTGGGGGGCGTAGATGGGGCGGGTAAGGGTGAGACGGTCAATTTGCTCAATAGCTGGATGGATCCGCGCCTCATTCGTACCCATGCATTCGGTGCGCCATCCGACGAAGAGTCCGAGCGTCCGCATATGTGGCGTTTCTGGCGTGCGTTGCCGCCAAAAGGGCTGATCGGAATCATGTTCGGCTCTTGGTATACCGATCCCATTGTTGCGCGGGTGGAAAAAAACCAGACACAGGCAGAGCTTGATCAGCGGGTCGAAGAAATTGTCCGTTTTGAGAAAATGCTGTGCAATGAGGGTGTGTTGCTGGTGAAGTTCTGGTTTCACCTGTCAAAACAGGATCAAAAATTACGTCTGAGCGCGCTTGAGAGCAATCCTCTGACCCGCTGGCGCGTTTCTGCCGGCGACTGGGAGCGTTTCGGTCAATATGATCGTTATCGCAAGGTGTCTGAATATGTATTGCGCCAGACCAGCACCGGCGAAGCACCGTGGATCGTGATTGAGGGTGCGGACGAGCGCTATCGCGCGCTGACTGCCGGTGGTGTGTTGCTGGATTCGGTGCGGCGCCAGCTGGAGCGCGTCAAAACTCCGCGCCAAAGAATCGATGCTGCGCCGATCCTGCCGCCAATTGACCAGTTGCGCCTGCTTGATCGTCTCGATCTCTCCAGGAAAGTCGAGAAGAAGCAGTATTCGAAACGACTGGAGCAATTACAGGGACAGTTAAATCAGTTGGTCCGCGACCGGAAATTCCGGGATCGCTCACTGATTGTCGTGTTTGAGGGTAACGATGCCGCCGGAAAAGGCGGGAGTATTCGCCGGATTAGCGCTGCGCTGGATGCGCGCCAGTACCAGATATTTCCTGTTGCCGCACCTTCGGAAGAAGAGCGGGCGCAACCCTATCTGTGGCGATTCTGGCGTAATTTGCCGCGCAAAGGGCGGGTCGCCATATTTGATCGCTCCTGGTATGGGCGGGTTCTGGTGGAGCGGGTTGAAGGTTTTTGCTCGCATGCCGACTGGATGCGGGCCTATGCAGAAATCAACGAATATGAGCAGCAGTTGGTGGCGCATGGCGCCATCATCGTGAAGTTCTGGCTGGCGATTTCTCCCGACGAACAGCTACGTCGTTTCAAGGAGCGCGAGGAAATCGGTTTCAAGCGCTTCAAGATTACCGAAGAAGACTGGCGTAACCGCGACAAATGGGATGACTATGTTCAGGCCGTGGGCGATATGGTTGATCGTACCAGCACCACGATCGCCCCTTGGACCCTGGTTGAAGCCAACGACAAATATCATTGCCGGGTAAAGGTTCTGGAAACCCTGTGCGAGGCGATCAGAGCGAATATGAAATAAATTTGCAGATAGGTCTTGACGGCTGTTGGCGGTTTGTCCATAATTCACTTCCTCGCTGCAACGCAAACGCAGCAACGATCTTTAACAAAATACAGTACAGCCGATAAGTGTGGGTGCTTGTAATTGGGTAG
>CALMFQ010000073.1 GCA_937863215.1 uncultured Pseudomonadota bacterium | reverse complement strand
CCTGCATGCGGCGGATATCCACCAGCGGCGCGCAGTTGACCGGTATTACCTTGCGTTGTGCCGTGCCGGCCCAGTGTTCGCGATCGACCTGCATGTGCAGCGGCGCCAGGCGCGACAACAGGCCGAATACACCGTTCACCGGGCACAGATGGCGGCACCAGATGCGCTTGCCCTTGCCGTAGGCAAAGCCGATCAGCATCGCCGCGACGGTCGAGCCGCCCAGTACCAGCAGCGCCGCCTTGGGATATTGATACACGCTTACCAGCTGGCCGAAGATGGTCGTCAGGCAGAAGGCGGTGAACGGCCAGCCGCGCCATTTGGCCCAGCGCGGCACCGACGCACCGCGCCCGTGGCGGCTGGCCCATTCGCTGAGCGCGCCTTCCGGGCAGAAGATGCCGCACCAGCTGCGGCCGACCAGTATCATCGACAGCAGCACGAACGGCCACCAGATTCCCCAGAACAGGAATTGCGCGAATATGGTCAGATTATTGACGATGCGCGCATCGTCGCCCGGCAATGGCAGAAACGCCGGTACCGCCACCAGCAGCAGATAGAACGCCACCACCAGCCACTGCGTTGCCCGGATAGCGCGCTGATGATCGCGCAGCCACAGTCCGAAGGCTGCGAGGCGTTGATTGACGGGGGAGGTGGATGCGAGCATTGAATGTTTTTCCGCGTCGGTTGGCATGGCTGCAGACGGCTGTGGGACTGGCGCGCAGGCAAGGCTGCAAGCCAATCCCACAGCGGCGTTCAGGCCGGCCGGCGGCGATACAGCAGTACCGCCGTCCAGTAGGTCAGATAGGCGAGCAGCGGCGTCAGTGCCGGATGTGCGCGATAGCCGGTGAACGAGGCGAGCAGATTGCCCAGCGTGCTGCCGTCGTCGAGCAGGTGCGAGCTGTCCCACACCTCGTCGATGCCGGTCGGCAGCCAGCCGAGCATGATCATTTTTTCCACTGCGGCGATAACCAGTGCACTGGCCAGCAACAGCAGCAGGGCTTCGCTGAGCTGGAAAAAGCGCCGCCAGGAAACGATCTGGCTGCCACGCTGCAGCGCCCAGAAGGTAGCGAACGCCAGGCCGACGCCGAGTGCCACCGTCAGCAGCCATTCGCTGGCACTGTGGCTTTCGAAGCCGAAGCCGTACAGGAACACTACGGTTTCCGAGCTTTCGCGCCCGACCGCCAGCGCCACCACCGTCAGCATGCCCCACCAGTTGGCGCGTTCGGCATTGAGTGCCATGCCGGCTTCCAGATCGCGCTTCAGCGTGCGGCCATGCTTGCGCATCCAGAACACCATCTGCGTGATCAGGCTCGCCGCAATCAGCATCATCGCCAGCTGGAAGCGCTCCAGCCCGTCGCCCGACAGCGTCTTGATCACCCCCAGCATGATCAGCGCCAGCGCCAGCGCCAGACCGACGCCGGCAGCCACGCCGCCCCACAGATAGCGCATGCCGGCGGCACGGTCCGGCTGGTGTTTGAGCCACGCATAGAGAATGCCGATTACCAGCATTGCCTCTGCCGATTCGCGCCAGATGATGAACAGGGCGTTACCCATTGCGCTTCTCCTACTTGACGATCAGATCCAGCTTGCCGGTTTGCGGATGGAATTCATCGATGAAACGATAAGTGCCGGGTTTCATCGGATTCAACACCACGAACGATTGCGCGCTCGGCGCCAGCACTTTTTCCACGTGCATCTGCAGGTTTTCGAATTCGATCGGCAGCTTGCCCTGATTGCTGATCTCCAGCTTGATGCGCTGCCCGGCCGGCACCGTCAGCGTCGCCGGGGTGAGCACACCGTCCCTGGCTACGATCTGGAAAGTGGCGAGCGAATCGGCCTGCGCCGCAACACTGGCAAGCGCGCTGCAACACAAAGCGAGGGCGGCAATCTGGCGCATGGATATCCTTTTTCGGGTCCGGACAATGAACAGGCGCCCAGTATATCAGTCATTATGTTAGTGAGAATAGTTCTTATTGTTGATATGGCCCGAGCCGGGAATAGGCAGATCGGCAGCGCTGGCTAGTCACTCATTATTATTGATAATAACTCTCATTATCGATATTATTCACCCGACTGCAAGTGCTGCGGGCGCTGGTCTATAGTCCATCACGCTGCGCTTGGTGCGCCCGTTGTTTCCCACACCAAATTCAGGAGAGTTCCGATGTCCGATTTCGTTCGCAAGCTTGTTTCGACGCTGGGTGCCGCGGCATTGCTGCTTACCGCCGGCAGTGCGCTGGCCAGGGAATACCCGATCGGCGCGCCGCAACAGAAAGCCGGCATGGAAATCGCCGCCGTGTATCTGCAGCCGGTGCTGATGGAGCCGGACGGCATGATGAAAAAGCCGGAAGAAACCGACATTCACCTGGAAGCGGATATCCATGCGCTGGCCAACAATCCGAACGGTTTTCCCGATGGCTCGTGGATGCCTGGCCTGCTGGTCAAGTTCGAGTTGAGCAAGGCCGGCAGCAGCGAGGTGATCAAGGGTGACATGATGCCGATGGTGGCCAGCGACGGCCCGCATTACGGCGACAACGTCAAGCTGATGGGGCCGGGCAAGTACAAGTTGAAGTTGACCGTGTTGCCGCCGTCGATGAACCCTGGCGGGCACTTCGGCCGCCATACCGACAGCCTGACCGGTGTGCGCCCGTGGTTCAAGCCGGTAACCGCCGAATATGATTTCGTCTTCGCCGGCATCGGCAAGAAAGGCGGCTACTGATGACCGGCCGTCCGCATTCGTTCAAGCGCCTGAGCGCGGCAGTGGTTGCGGCGCTTGCCTGCGTCGCTGGCGGCCCGGCGTTGGCGGCCGACACAGGCCGGCAGAACCCGGCCGAGCTGCTGCGGCAATTGTCGGAGCGCATCGACAAGCTGGAGAAAGCCAATG
>CALMFQ010000072.1 GCA_937863215.1 uncultured Pseudomonadota bacterium | reverse complement strand
CGGACTTCAGTCCGGGCGGCAAAGCCGCTGCGGCTGCCGGGATTGCCTGTGTTGGCCGTGTTTGCGCCGTGGCAGCGCCGCGAGCGGTTTCGAACGTCGCCGTCTGCTGACAAACGCGGCTGTCACGGCTTGATTGGCGCCGCTCACGATCCGTTCAGCATCGCAGTCATACCATGCAGACCGAACACCGGTAGTTTATCGGTGCCGCCTATTTCAAGAACCGCCGCCGGCTGCCTGGCTGGCGGCATGCCAAGGAGAAACAAACATGCGTGCAATTCTGACTGTTGTGCTGGGAATGTCGCTGGCGTTGCCGGTGCTGGCCGACCGCTACCGGGCCGACGACGGCCGTAGCATCGAAACCGGCCCCGGCGGCGCGATGACGCTCGACGATGGCGCCGGCAACAAGATTCGCATCCGCCCGGATGGCTCGATGGATGTGCAGGGCGAGGAAGGCCGGGTGAAACCATCGCCCGATGGCGAGCCTCAAGCCAGGCGGCATGGCAAGACCAGGAGCAAAGGTTTTGGCAATACCCAGTCGCGCAATATCGGCTGCCAGATCGGCGCCGACGGGGTATACCGCAATTGCCAGCAAAAACAGTAACACTGCCGGTTGGAGCGGTGAGCAGGGCGGGCTGGCAGCCGTACCCGCCTTGCCGCTTGTCACTTGATCCGACATCGCGGTGCAATTGGCGCTAAAATGAAAAAGTCCCTGCGGACTCAGCGGGTTGAATGCTGCCGAGCCGTATTATCCAGTAGCGGAGAAGCATCATGTCATTGTCGATCAACACCAACCAGACCTCGCTGTTCGCGCAGAACCAGCTCGGCGAAATCCGCCAGTCGCAGGCGGGGGCGTTGCGCTCGCTGGCGTCCGGACAGCGGATCAACAGCGCGGCGGAGAATCCGGCAGTGGCGGCGATCGTGCAGCAATTCGCGGCGCAGATTGCCGGCAGCGATCAGGCGGCGCGCAATCTGAACGACGGCGTGTCGTTGACCCAGGTTGCCGACGGCGCAATCGGCCAGTTGCAGGCCAACAGCGGCCGGCTGCGCGAGTTGGCTGTCGCGGCAGGCAACAGCACGCTGAGTGCGGCCGATCGCGGTGCGCTGCAGGCCGAGGCGGATCAGTTGGTGCAAGCCAATAACGACATCGTCAAGCAGACCAATTTCAACGGTAATCCGCTCTTGCAGGGCGGCAGCCCGCTTGGTTTCCAGTCGGGTGCCAATGCCGGCCAGCAGACCAGTCTGGCTGCGGCCAATCTGGCTGCAGCGCCGGCAAGCGGCGGACTGTTCAGTCTGGCAGGCGGCATCGACCTGAGTAGCGCGGCCAAAGCAAGCCAGACGCTGGGCAATCTGGATACCGATCTGGATACGCTGGCAAGCAGCCGTGCCCGCTTCGGCGCAGCCAGCAACGCGTTTACCGCGGAAATCGGCAATCTGCAGACCCGCGCGGATAATCTCGCCGCTGCGCGCAGCCGCAGCAACGATACCGACTATGCCGCAGCCAGCGCGCAACTGGCGCAGCAGCAGATTCTCGGTCAGGCGAATATCGCGGTGCAGTCGCAAGCCAATGCATCGGCCAGCCAGGTGCTGGGTTTGCTGCGCTGAACCCTGAACAACGGGGCCGGGAGTCCCGTTGGTTTTTGCTGTGTGCGTCGCGCTGGCGGCGCACTTTACCTCGCTGCGGAATCTTCCGATGTCCCTATTGCCATTGGCGCCACTGCGTGCCGTGCTGTTTGCTGCCTGTTGGCTGGCGAGCTCGGCTGCTTTGGCGGTTTCGATCGGCAAGGTCGATTTGCCGCGCCCGGAAGGGGTACGCCACTATCTGTTGGCGCAACCGGACCGCTCGGCCAGCGGCAAACGCCCGCTGGTAATCCTGCTGCACGGCCATGGCGGCAACGCAGCGCAACTGCTCGGGCAGCGTTTTGGCGCCGCACCGTTGGCGCAGTGGCTGACCATTGCCGAACGCGAGAATCTGCTGTTGGCTGCGCCCGACGGCATCAAGGGCGCTGACGGCCACCCCGGCTGGAACGACTGCCGCGCCGACGCCGACAACAATCCGGCTGGCAACGACACGGCGCTGATCGGCGCGATCATCGACCGCGAGATCGCCGAGCATGGCGCCGATCCGGCACGGGTGTATGTGATGGGAATGTCCAACGGTGGCATGATGACTTTCCGCCTGGCGAGCGAAATCGGCAGCCGTCTGGCCGCTTTTGCCGCAGTCAGTGCCTCGATGGCACAACGCAGTGCCTGCCCGCAGCCGGCGCAACCGTTGGCTGCGTTGCTGGTGGCCGGTACCGCCGATCCGCTGGTGCCATATGCCGGCGGGGAGGTGCATTTTCTCAGCAGAAAATCGCGCGGCAGCGTGCTTGGAATCGAGCAAGTGGCGGCATTCTGGCGCCGGCGCAACGGCCTGTCCGGTGAGCCCGTGGTCACGCCGTTGCCGCACCGCGATCCGGCCGACCCGACCCGCGCCACCCGGCTGCTGTGGGGCGCCGATTCTGCTGCGCCGCAGGTGGAACTGATGCGCATCGAGCAGGGCGGCCATATCGAGCCAAGCATTGCACAGCGCGCCCGGCGCGCCTATCTGACGCTGGTCGGGCCGCAGAACGGCGATTTCGAGGTCGCCGAAGAAGCTTGGCGGTTTTTCCGCGACAAGCGCGCCGCTCTTCGCCAGTAAAGTCTGCTGGCGGCGGCGAGCCTAAGGAGACGCTGATTTATTCCCCGCAGCCAGCCCCCTGTCGGCGAGAATCAGC
>CALMFQ010000071.1 GCA_937863215.1 uncultured Pseudomonadota bacterium | reverse complement strand
TTTTTCACCCAGGTATTCCGCGACGGTTTTTTCCACGCCGACATGCACCCCGGCAACATCCTGGTCGCACCCGATGGCCGCTATATCGCGCTCGATTTCGGCATCGTCGGCACCCTCACCGATTACGACAAGCACTACCTGGCGGTGAACTTTCTCGCTTTCTTCAACCGCGACTACAAACGCGTCGCCAGTGCCCATATCGAATCCGGCTGGGTGCCGGCAGATACCCGGGTGGAAGAGCTGGAGGCAGCGGTGCGCACCGTATGCGAGCCGATCTTCGACCGCCCGCTGGCGGAAATCTCGTTCGGCCAGGTACTGTTGCGCCTGTTCGAAACCTCGCGCCGCTTCAATGTGGAAATCCAGCCACAATTGGTACTGCTGCAAAAAACCCTGCTCAATATCGAAGGTCTGGGCCGCCAGCTCGACCCGCAACTCGATCTGTGGCAAACCGCCAAGCCGTTCCTGGTACGCTGGATGGATGAGCAGATCGGCATGAAGGCGTTGCTCAACAACTTCAAGCGGGAGGCGCCGCAACTGGCATCGCTGCTGCCGGTGCTGCCACGCAAAATGGGCGAACTGCTCGCCGCCGGTAGTGGCGAAAATTTGCAACAGGCCTACTATGCATTGATGCGCGAACAGAAACGGCAGAACTGGCTGCTCGGCCTGATCGCGATCCTGCTGCTGGCATCGATCCTGCTACGCTGAACATATCCGGCACGGCAAACATGCCGCCGCAACGCGCCGACGCGACAATCCCGGGAACCGAAAGCGGCGGGCATGGTCGAACGCCTCCAGTGACGCTCCCCAAGACAATTAAGGAAACATATTCAAGCAATTGCAGTGTTGCTGGTTGTCATTTGACGGCGTTAACATTAATATGATGTTGGTATTATTTACCCAATCCGGCCGGACCCTTCGCAGAAACCGGCTGCAAGAGAAATATTGAGGAGCTGGACGAAATGGAGAGAATCACCCGCAAACTGATCCCGGCGCTGTGCGCACTGGCGTTCGCAGCCCCGGCCTGGGCCGACATGGATGCCGCGGTCAAGGCATACGATGCCGGCAAGTACGACCAGGCGATGAAGGAGTTCAAGACCCAGGCCAAACACGGCAAGGGTTTGGCCGACAACTACATCGGGGTGATGTATCTCAAGGGCCTGGGCATCGGCAAGGATGCCAAGGCCGCAGCCAAATGGTTCCAGGCCGGTGCCGACCTGGGCGATTCGCAATCGCTGGCCAATCTCGGCCGCCTGTACCGCATGGGCGTCGGCGTCGAGCAGGATTTCGCCAAATCGTTCCAGATGATGAACAAGGCTGCCGAACAAGGCAACGTCGACGCACAAACCTATGTCGGCTACATGTATTACTCCGGCCTCGGCACCAAGCAGGATTACCAGAAGGCATTCCAGATGTTCAACAAGGCCGCTGCTGCCGGCGACGCCTGGGCGGTCAACAACATCGGCGGCATGTATCAGGAAGGCCAGGGCGTGCCACAGAACTACAGCGAGGCGCTGCGCCGCTACCAGGAAGCGGCCGACAAGGGCCTGCCGCTGGCGATGTACAACCTCGGCGAATTCTATGAAAAAGGCTGGGGCGTGCAGAAAAGCAATCTGAATTCGCTCAAGTGGTACAAGAAAGCCGCCGAAGCCGGCAACGAGCAGGCAATGGATCGGCTCGGTGCGATTTATGAAAACGGCGATCTGGGTGAAAAAGCCGATTCGGCATCCGCACAGCAGTGGTACGACAAGGCTCAGGCGATCCGCAACAACAAGTAAGCGGTTCTGCCTTTGTCATAAAAAGCGCCAGCGATGGCGCTTTTTGCTTTCTCGCAACCATACACGCTCCGCCAGCAAAAAAGCCGTGCGCGCCGCCGCCGCGGATTGCCCCTGCCATGCATGCCGGCAACGCCGCCGGACAGCACCACCGACGGTGCGTGAGGCCTTGATAAATATCGGGAATACCGCTCCCGCGCGACTTCCCTTGGGATGCAGATTTGGTAGAATACGCCGCTCTTGATAAAGGGCGCATGATGGCACTGCTGGAAATCAGAAACATCGTCAAACGCTTTGGCGATTTCACCGCTGTCGATAACGTCAGCCTCTCGATCGGGGCGGGCGAATTCTTCACCCTGCTCGGCCCGTCCGGCTGCGGCAAGACCACTCTGCTGCGCATGCTGGCCGGATTCGAAATGCCGGATGGCGGCGAAATCCTGCTCGACGGCAAGAATGTCGCCAACGTGCCGCCGGAAAAGCGCCCGGTACACACGGTATTCCAGAGCTACGCGCTGTTCCCGCACATGAGCGTGGCCGACAATATCGCCTTCCCGCTGAAAATGGCGAAAAAAGACCCGGCGCAAATCAAGACCCAAGTCGCCGAACTGCTTGAAGACGTGCGCCTCAGCCAGTTCGGCAATCGCCTGCCGCATGAGTTATCGGGCGGCCAGCGCCAGCGCGTCGCCATCGCCCGCGCACTGGCCAACCGCCCGCGCCTGCTGCTGCTCGACGAACCGCTGTCGGCGCTGGATGCCAAGCTGCGCGAGCAGATGCAGATCGAGCTGATCAATCTGCAGAAGGAAGTCGGCATTACTTTCGTCTACGTGACTCACGACCAGGGCGAGGCGCTAGCGCTGTCGCACCGCATCGCAGTGATGAACAAGGGCAAGGTCGAGCAGCTGGATATCCCGGAAAAAATTTACGGTTTTCCGAAAAACCGCTTCGTCGCCGATTTCATCGGCCAGTGCAATCTGCTCGAAGCCAAAGTGGTCGAAACCGGCAGCGAGCGGATGAAAATCGAAATCGACGGTGTCGGCATTGCCGAAACGCTGCCGGCGGCCGGTGTTCAGGCCGGCACCAGGGGCACGCTGGCACTGCGCCCGGAAAAGATCAAGATCAGCGCCAGCCTGCCGGCCGATGTTGCCGACGAAGTACATTTCCGCGGCAAGGTGCATGATTGCCTGTATCTGGGCGACGTGACCATTTACATCGTCGAACTGGAAAACGGTCTGCTGGTCGAGGCAATGCTGCCGAATTCGGCATCCGGCCAGGCCAAGTTCTTTGACGACAACGATGCAGTCGAAATCGCCTGGCGGTTCGACGCTGGCCACTTCCTCGCGGAGTAAGCCCGTGTTCAAGAAAAATCTCGGCAAATGGCTGATCAGCTGGCCGCCAACCGTATATCTGCTGATCTTCTTCGCGGTACCGGCGCTGATCATGGTCGGCGCCTCATTGCGTTTCCCCGGCGATTACGGTGGCCTGCTGCCGCTGTCGCACGTCGATGAAGCCACCGGGCGCACCATCATCGATGTCACGCGCGACAACTGGCGCGACTTCTTCACGCTGGAAAACTACACCCGCCTGGGCAGCGATGCGGTATATCTGCAACTGTTCGTCAAATCGTTCGGCTACGCGGCGCTGACCACGCTGATCTGCCTGGTGATGGCTTACCCGCTGGCGTGGCTGATTGCGCGCAGCGACCAGAAAATCCGCGACCTGTTGGTGCTGCTGGTAATCCTGCCGTTCTGGAGCAACTTCCTGGTGCGGGTGTACGCGTGGATGATCATCCTCGGGCCGAATTCGGCATTCACCAAGGCGATCAACCTGCTGCTCGGGCTGGTCGGTATCGCACCGCAGACGTTCATGTTCTCGCCATTCGCGGTGATCGTCTGCCTGGTGTACGTGCACCTGCCGTTCATGGTGCTGCCGTTGTACGCCAATCTGGAAAAACACGACCTGTCGCTACTCGACGCGGCACAGGATCTGGGCGCCAATGCCTGGCAGCGCTTCTGGCGTGTAACCTGGCCGCTGTCGCTGCCGGGAGTGTATGCCGGCGCGGCACTGGTGTTCATTCCGGCGCTGGGCATTTTTGCCGTGCCGGATCTGCTCGGCGGCACCGACGGCATCATGATCGGCAACCTGATCAAGCAGCAGTTCCTCGAATCGCGCGACTGGCCGTTCGGCAGTGTGCTTTCCATTGTCCTGACCGTATCCGCCATCGGGCTGGCCGGGCTGGCGGCACTGATCGGCCGCGCATCGACGCGAGGTGGCGATGAATAACAAAAAGCTCTCCCCGTGGCTGTGGACCTCGGCGCTGGCGGTGTACGCATTTCTCTACATCCCGCTGATCATCGTCATCGTCTACTCGTTCAACGATTCGCGTCTCAACGCCGAATGGGTCGGGTTCACCCTCAAGTGGTACCAGGTATTGTTCAACGACGGCCCGATGCTGCACGCCGCCGGCAACTCGCTGCTCATCGCGCTGGTTACCAGCGCCGCGGCGACGCTATTCGGCACCATGGCCGGCTATGCAATGTACAAGTTCAAGCTGCGCCTGCTGCCACTACTGGTGCTGACGCCGCTGGCGCTGCCGGAAATCCTGATGGGTGTGAGTCTGCTGATTTTCTTCGTGATGCTGAACATGACGCTGGGCATGGTGTCGATCACGCTGGCGCATATCTCGTTCTGTATCGGCTTTGTCGCGATCGTGGTGCGCTCGCGCCTCGCAGGCATGGACGAAAGCCTGGTCGAAGCGGCGCGCGATCTGGGCGCTACCCAATGGCAGGCATTCCGGCTGATCACGCTGCCGCTGATCATGCCGGGCGTGATTGCCGGCGCGCTGATGGCGTTCACGCTGTCGATCGACGATTTTGTCATCACCTTCTTTACCGCCGGCGCCGGTGCATCGACGCTGCCGCTGCAGATCTATTCGATGATCAAGATTGCGGTGACGCCGGAAGTGAATGCCATCTCGTCGCTGCTGATGGCGTTGACTTTGGCATTGATTATGGCAGCATCCAAGCTGGCGCCCGGGGTATTCAAGGCAAACTGAGGCCGGCCACACTCCAGAATCGACGCAAAGCCGGCTCCTGCCGGCTTTGCCATATTGTCCTGTTATATCGAGCTATTACCCAATCAGGGAGTAAACCAAATGAAGAAACTGCTGTTGTCGCTGGCAATGCTGAGCGGCACCTCCGCAATGGCTGCCGATGAGCTGCACCTGTACAACTGGAACAACTACATCGCGCCGGAAACCGTCAAGCAATTCGAATCCGAGTGCAAGTGCAAGCTGGTACAGGATTACTACGGCAGCATGGAAGAAATGCTGGCAAAACTGGCCGCCGGCGCCAAAGGCTACGACCTGCTGGTGCCGACCGGCTTCGCGCTTGAGCCACTGCTGAAACAGGGCAAACTGGCAGGCCTGGACAAGGCCAGGCTGCCGAATCTGAAAAATATCTCCAGGCAATATCTGGATACCGCGTTCGACAAGGGCAACCAGTATTCGGTGCCGTACGCTTTCACCACCACCATCATCGGTTACAACGATGCACGCCTGAAGGAAGCCGGTGTCAGTGTCGATGGCTGGGCGACCGTTTTCGATCCCAAGGTACTGCAGAAAATCAAGGGCAAGGTCACCGTGCTCGACGATCCGCGCGAAGTGTTCGTCGCCGCGCTCAAATACCTTGGCTACCCGGCCAACAGCACTGACGAGGCACAGTGGAAAGCGGCACAGCAGGTGATCCTGCAGGCCAAGCCATACTGGGCGGCATTCAACTCGCAGAGCTATATCAAGGAGCTGACGGTAGGCAATATCTGGGTAGCGCACGGCTACTCGAACGATTTTTTCCAGGCCAATCAGGATACCAAGGCAGCCAAGCGCCCATTCAGCATCGTGCCGGCGATCCCCAAGGAAGGTGCGAGCCTGTCGCTGGACAGCATGGTGGTATTGAAGAATGCGCCGCGCCCGGATCTGGCCTACAAATTCGTCAACTTCATGCTCGAAGGCAAAAACTCGGCGGTGCTGACCAACATGACCGGCTCCGGCAACCCGAACAGCGATGCGTTGAAATACGTCAAGCCGGAACTGACCAAGATGAGCACCGTATTTCCGTCTGCAGCCCAGTCAAGCAAACTGGAAATGCTGAAAGACCAGGACGCGAAGACACGCCGCCTGATGAACCGTATGTGGACTGAAATCAAGGTCAAATAAACCGCTACGCGGCTAGAAAACGGGGCATCCGGACAGGCTGCCCCGTTTTTTTCGGCCACGCCGGCTATAATCGAGCACGCGGCTACGCTTTGCTTTCATCAACCCTGGCAGACTGAATCATCCGACCATGACCTTGCAACCGCCCATCCGCCTGCTGGCCCGGGGCATGCAGCAAACCCGGATTGCCGGCCATTTCGTGCCGTTGTATGCGCTGGTGATCCTGTCGGTCAGTCTGTACCCGTTCAGTGGCTGGCGCTGGCCGAACCAGCCGGTCTGGGCCTTTCTCGGCTACACGCTGCCCTACTACAAGACACCGCTTGACGACACGCTCAACATTCTCGCCTATGTTCCGCTCGGTGCCAGCCTGCTGCTCAGCCTGCGCCAACGCCTGCACCCGGTGCCGGCACTAGCGCTGGCCTGGCTGCTGCCGTCGCTGCTGAGTTTCAGCATCGAAACGCTGCAGGTATTCCTGCCGACGCGCGTGGCGTCCAATCTGGACATTTTCAACAACTCCAGCGGCGCCCTGCTCGGGGCAATCGGCGCCTGGCTGCTGGCCGCCAAACCGATCATGCACCGGCTGGCAGTGCTCCGCCACAGCTGGTTCCGCGACGGCACGCACGTCGACTATGGACTGGTGGTGATTGCACTGTGGTTCATCACCCAGCTCGATCCGTCGATTCCGCTGTTCGGCGTGATCGTGCCGCCGCATGGCCTGCCACAGCCGTTCGATGCGCCGATCAGCGATCCATCGCTGTTCCTGCGCACGCTGGAGGGGCTGAATGCCGGGCTCAATCTGCTGACACTGTCGCTGCTGCTGACGGTGCTGCTGGCGCAGCGCCGCTTCATGGTGCGCGGCATTGCCATTCTGATCACGCTGACGCTACTGCTGAAGCTGGCGCTGGCCGGCATGCTGCTGAAGCCGTTTGCACTGTTCCAGTGGCTCAACTGGCCGATCGCCATCGGCCTGCTGAGCGGTATCCTGCTGCTGCCGTTGCTGCTGCGCCTGCGACGCCGCTGGCGTGCACTGCTGACGGTGCTGGCTCTGTGCTTCAACCTGATCGTGGATGCACTCTGGCCGCTGCGCGAAACCCCGCTGTCGGCACTCAAGCTGTTCCGCTGGAGCGGCCAGCAATTGCTCAACTTCAACGGCATGGCACACACCATCGCCGATATCTGGCCATTTCTGGCGCTGCTGTTCCTGTTGCGCTACTTCCAGCTGGAACGCGCGCGCCAAGGCAAGACCTGGCTCTAGAGCCCCGCCCGGAAGTCCCGCTGCCCGCGAGCTAACGCGCCTTGGCGCAGTATTGCGAACAAGGCGGCGACGGCCGGGCGCAACTTCGGCCATCTGGATACAGAGCCCCGGTTTACTGCCCGGCCGTGCCAGCGCGCCGCTGGCGCCACAGCTCGATGGCAACCGGCAACAGCGACAGCACGATAATCGCCAGCATGATCAGCTTCAGATTGCTTTTCACCAGTTCCAGATTACCGAACCAGTAGCCGGCATAAATGAAGCACGCCACCCAGGCGATACCGCCGATCACATTGAAAGTGATGAACTTGTAGTAGCTCATCTCGCCGATGCCGGCGACGAATGGCGCGAAGGTGCGCACAATCGGCACGAAGCGCGCAACGATGATGGTCTTGCCGCCGTGTTTCTCGAAAAACGCATGCGTGCGCTGCAAATGCTCCTGCTTCACCCAGCGTGAATCCGGCCCGGCGATCAGGTGACCGAAACGCTTGCCGATCGCGTAATTCAGCGAATCGCCGAGAATCGCCGCCAGCATCAGCGCCAGCGCCAGGCCATGTACCTCCAGCGCCCCCTGTGATGCCAGCGCGCCGGCGACAAACAGCATCGAATCGCCCGGCAGCAGCGGCAACACCACCAGCCCGGTCTCGCAGAATACGATCAGGAACAGGATGGCGTAGACCCAGCTGCCGTAGTCGCGCACCAGTTCCAGCAGATGCCGGTCAATGTGCAAAATGAAGTCGATCAGGAATTTGAACAGTTCCATAAACCATATCCTCGGTAGACAAAACAAAGCCCTCCGGCTGGAGGGCTTGTTGCTGGCGGCAGTGCAGCCTTATACCACCGCCTCTTCCTTCTTTTTCACCGCCTTGATGAAATGCTCACGCTTCACGCCCAGCCACATTGCCAGCGGGCACGATACCAGCACCGACGAGTAGATACCGAAACAGATGCCGATAGTCAGCGCCAGTGCGAAGTTATGCAGCGTCGGGCCGCCGAACAGCAGCATCGCCGTTACCATCATCTGCGTACACAAGTGTGTGATCAGCGTGCGGCTGACGGTGCTGGTGATCGCATTGTTGATGATGTCGGTTACCGCACCCTTGCGCATCTTGTGAAAGTTCTCGCGCACCCGGTCGAATACCACCACCGACTCGTTGACCGAATAGCCAAGCACCGCCAGCACACCGGCCAGCACCGGCAGGTCGAACTCCCACTGGAACAGTGCGAAAAAGCCGAGAATGATCACCACGTCGTGCAGGTTGGCGATGATCGCCGCAACGGCAAAACGCCACTCGAAGCGCAGGCTCAGGTACAGCATGATACCGGCAATCACCAACGACAACGCGGTCAGGCCGTGGGTGTACAGCTCTTCGCCGACCGACGGGCCGACAAATTCGACGCGGCGCAGCTCGGCGCTGGCGTCGTGCGCCTTCAGCTTGCCCATGATGGCTTCGGACAACTGCGCCGAGCTCATGCCGGCCTTGACCGGCAGACGGATCATCACGTCGCGCGAGGTGCCGAAATTCTGCACCACGGCCTCCGGGAAGCCGGCGTTCTTCACGTCGTCGCGGATCGTTGCCAGCTCCGCGGCTTTCGGATAGCTGACTTCCAGCACCGTGCCCCCGGTGAAATCGACACCGAAATGCAGCCCCTTGGTCGCGAGGAAGAATACTGCGGCAATGAAAGTAACCAGCGAAATGACATTGAACTTCAGCGCATGGCGCATGAAGGGAATGTCGTTCTTGAAATGGAAAAATTCAATCATGTTGAAGCCCCTTACACCGCAACGTTCTTGAGGCGGCGACGATAGCCGTAAATGACATTGGTCAGGCCGCGGGCGACAAACACCGCGCTGAACATCGAAGTCAGGATACCCAGACAATGCACCACGGCAAAGCCGCGCACCGGGCCGGAACCAAAGATCAGCAGCGCCACACCGGCAATCAGCGTGGTGACGTTGGAGTCGAGAATGGTCGCCCACGCGCGCTCGTAACCGGCATTGATCGCCGCCTGCGGTGAAACACCGTTACGCAGCTCTTCGCGGATGCGTTCGTTGATCAGCACGTTGGCGTCGATCGCCATGCCCAGCGTCAGCGCAATCGCCGCAATACCCGGCAGAGTCAGCGTCGCCTGCAGCATCGACAGTACCGCCACCAGCAGCATCAGGTTCACTCCCAGTGCCGACACCGCGACAATACCCATCACGCGGTAGTAGATCAGCATGAACACCGAGATCGCGACAAATCCCCACATGGTGGAATTGAAGCCTTTCTGGATGTTGTCCTTGCCCAGGCTCGGGCCGACGGTACGTTCCTCGATGATGGTCATCGGCGCAGCCAGTGCGCCGGAACGCAGCAGCAGCGAAGTGTCGTTGGCTTCGGCGGTATTCATCGAGCCGGAAATCATCACCCGGCCGCCGCCGATCTCGGTACGGATCACCGGAGCGGTCACGACCTCGGCCTTGCCCTTCTCGACCAGGATCATCGCCATGCGCTTGCCGATGTTGTCGCGCGTCAGCTGCTTGAAGATCGCCGCGCCGGCGCTGTCGAGATTGATATGCACCGCGGCGCCGCCGTTTTCGTCAAAGCCGGCTTGTGCGTCGTTGATATTGTCGCCGGTCAGCTCGACTTCCTTCTTCACCAGAATCTTCTGGCTCACACCCTTGCGCACCGGCTCTTCCAGCAGCTCGTAGCCGAGCGGCACATTGCCGGCAAATGCATCCTGCAGCTTGGCCTGATCGTCTTCCACCATGCGCACTTCCAGCGACGCGGTACGGCCGAGAATGTCCTTCGCTTTGGCGGTGTCCTGCACCCCCGGCAGCTGCACCACAATCCGGTCTTCGCCCTGCTGCTGGATGATCGGCTCAGCCACCCCCAGCTCATTGACGCGGTTATGCAGCGTGGTGATGTTCTGCTTCACCGAATCGGTCTTGATGCGGATCAGCTCTTCCGGCCTGAGCGTAACGACCAGCTTCAGATCGCCTTCCTGTTCGGCGCGTACCAGCAGTGCCGGCATGTCCTTCTCAACCAGCGCACGCGCCGCCGTCAGTGTTTCGTTGTCGCGGAATTTCACTTCCAGCGTGGTGCCGATGCGGCGAATCTGACCGAAACGGACTTTCTTGTCGCGCATGTCGCGGCGGATATCGCCGGCATAACGCTCCATCGACTTGTCCAGTGCCGCTTTCATATCGACCTGCAACAGGAAATGCACGCCGCCGCGCAAGTCGAGACCGAGGAACATCGGCCGCGAATGCAGGCGTGTCAGCCATTCCGGCGTACTCGACAACAAGTTGAGCGCGACAATGTACTGCGATCCCATCGCCTGCTGCAGCACATCGCGCGCCTTCAGCTGGCTGTCGGTATCCTTGAAGCGCGCCTTGATGCTGGTGCCGTCGAGAAACACGCCGTTGGCGCTGACCTTGGCATCCGCCAGCGCCTTTTCGACCTGTTGCAGGGTTTCCAGATTGACCGCAGTCGCCGAGCGTTCGGGCGAAATTTGCACGGCAGGACTTTCGCCATAGAAGTTCGGCACCGTATACAGCGTACCAATCAGCAGCGCGAAAGCGATGATCAGATATTTCCAGACGGGATAACGATTCATGACAGACAACCCAAGAAGCGGAGCATGCTCCGCTATCGATTAAAGATCTTTCAGCGTGCCCTTCGGCAGAACGGTCTGAATCGCGGTGCGCTGGAAAGTCACCTGCGTACTGGCCGACAGCTCCAGCGTGACATATTGTTCGGCCAGCTTGACCACCTTGCCGACCGCGCCGCCGGTGGTAACCACTTCGTCGCCTTTCTGCAGTGCGGCGATCATGTTCTGCAGCTCCTTGGCCTTTTTCTGCTGCGGGCGTACCAGCATGAAATAGAACAGCACGAAGATGACGACCATCGGCAGGAACGACAGGAAATCCGGCCCACTGGCAGCAGCGGCGGCCGGGGCAGCGTGTGCAGTTCCGATAAACATGCGCAAACACTCCAGAAATGAATACAAAAGACCGGCATTTTAGCCCGAAGTCATGACAAATTCGAGCCGCATCTCTAATTGGGGATTTATATGCCAAATACAAGCGCCGCAAATGGCGCTGCGCTATGATGTGGCGAACCAAAAACATCCGGAGCCCAACCATGCTTTCATCCAGTCTGCGTCGCGTTGCCATCATCGGCGGCAGCCGCATTCCATTCTGCCGTTCGAATACGCTGTACAGCGATTTGTCCAACCTCGACATGCTGACTGCGGCCATCGACGGACTGGCCGACAAATTCGATCTGGCCGATGTGGAAATCGGCGAAGTTGGTGCCGGCGCGGTGATTTCGCACTCGAAAGACTGGAACCTGGCGCGCGAGGCGGTGCTGGCGACCCGCCTGTCACCGCTGACCAGCGCCTACACGCTGCAGATGGCCTGCGGCACCAGCCTGCAGGCGGCTCTGCAGCTTGGCGCCAAAATCGCCTGCGGTCAGATCGACTCGGCGATTGCCGCCGGCTCGGACACCACTTCGGATGCGCCGATCGTATTCGGCCGCAAATTCGCCAAACGGCTGATCAAGCTGGCCAACGCCAAATCGATGGGCGAACGGCTGGCGGCGCTGAAAGGCTTCAATCCGAAAGAACTGGCACCGGTAGCGCCGGGCTCCGGCGAGCCACGCACCAAAATGGCCATGGGCGAGCACTGCGAGCTGATGGCCAAGGAATGGGGCATCAGCCGCATCGACCAGGATCGACTGGCTTACAACAGCCACAAAAAAGCTGCTGCCGCCTACGATCAGGGCTTTTTCGACGACCTGATCGTGCCCTGCGCCGGTGTCAGCCGCGACAATCACCTGCGCGCCGACACCACGCAGGCCAAACTGGCCACATTGAAACCGGCGTTCGATCGCAAATCCGGCAAGGGCACGCTGACCGCCGGCAACAGCACACCGCTGACCGATGGCGCATCCAGCGTGCTGCTGGCAAGCGAGGATTGGGCCAAGGCGCGTGGACTGCCGATCCAGGCTTACCTGACTTACGGCAAGACCGCAGCGGTGGATTTTGTCGCCGGCGAAGGCCTGCTGATGGCGCCCACCGTCGCCGTGGCGCGCCTGTTGCAGGATACCGGCTTGAGCCTGCAGGACTTCGACTACTACGAAATCCACGAAGCTTTCGCAGCGCAGGTGCTGTGCACACTGCGCGCGTGGGAATCGGACAAGTATTGCCGCGAGCGACTGGGTCTGGCCAAGGCCTTGGGCAGCATCGACCCGGACAAGCTCAACGTCAAGGGCAGCTCGCTGGCATTCGGCCATCCGTTTGCCGCAACCGGCGGCCGCATCGTTGCGACGCTGGCCAAGCTGCTGGAGCAGAAAGGCAGCGGGCGCGGGCTGATCTCGGTATGCACTGCCGGCGGCATGGGCGTGGTAGCGGTTCTCGAACGGCCATAAATACCGTGGGCCGGTTGCTGCCGGCCCGCCGGTACACCATCCTCAGTCGCCGCGTTGTTTCAGCAATTGCCGCTCGTTACGGAACTGCTCGACAAATTCGGCATAGCGGTTCAGATCGATTGCCGCACGGATATCGCGCATCAATTGCTGGTAGTAATACAGGTTGTGAATGGTATTCAGGCGCGCACCGAGAATCTCGTTGACCCGCTGCAGATGGTGCAGATAGCCACGCGAGAAGTGCTGGCAGGTATAGCAACCGCAGGTTTCGTCCAGCGGCCGGGTATCCAGCTTGTATTTGGCGTTACGGATCTTGATGTCGCCAAAGCGGGTGAACAGCCAGCCGTTGCGCGCATTGCGCGTCGGCATCACGCAATCGAACATGTCGATGCCCTTCGACACCGCGTATACCAGATCTTCCGGCGTACCCACCCCCATCAGGTAGCGCGGTTTATCAACCGGCAACTGCGGCGCGGTATGCGACAGGATGCGCTCCATGTCTTGTTTCGGCTCGCCTACCGACAAGCCGCCAATGGCAAAGCCGTCGAAGCCGATCTGGCTCAGGCCGGCAAGCGATTCGTCGCGCAGGTTTTCATACATGCCGCCCTGCACGATGCCGAACAGCGCATTCGGATTGCCCTCGTGGGCACGCCTGCTGCGCTCAGCCCAGCGCAGGCTGAGACGCATCGAATGTGCGGCTTCCTCGCGCGTGGCCGGGTATGGCGTGCATTCGTCGAAAATCATCACCACGTCGGAATTCAGCACGCGCTGGATACGCATCGACTCTTCCGGGGTCAGGAACAGCTTGTCGCCATTCACCGGGCTCTGGAATCTGACCCCCTGCTCGGTGATCTTGCGCAACGCACCGAGGCTGAATACCTGAAACCCGCCGGAATCGGTCAGGATCGGCTTTTCCCAGCCCATGAAACCATGCAGGCCGCCATGCGCCTCGATCACGTCCAGACCGGGACGCAGCCACAAGTGAAAAGTGTTGCCAAGTACGATCTGCGCGCCGATATCGTGCAGTTCGTGCGGGCTCATCGCCTTGACCGAACCGTAAGTGCCAACCGGCATGAAAACAGGAGTTTCAATCTTGCCGTGAATCAGTTCCAGCGTGCCACGGCGAGCCGCACCAGAGGTAGTGTGCAGGGTAAATTTCATCAGTCTTCCAGGCCGAAAAACAGTTCGGCGGTTATTACCACTTACCGGCAAGCCCGATAACGGGCCACCGGCGTCAAATCTTCAGCGCACAGGTAAAGTGTGCGGTATCACCACAAGCGATGCGAGCCATCCGGCAGGCGCTCCACCATGCTCAGACGCATTGCCATTCCGCTGTCGTACTCCTCGACCCAGCTATTGCCAGGATAACCGGCACCGGTATCGAGAAAACAATGCGATTCGACAATCACCGGCTGCGGCACCGGGTTATGTCCGCAGTAAGTCAGCGACAGCCCCGGGCAATAACTCGGCGCCACACCATCGAGCGCCGCCCAAGCTGCATCGTTGGCCAATACGCGGCTCCAGATCAGGCGCACCGGATGATTATCGTCGTCCCCCCAGTCGCCGCGGTCCAGCTCCGCATCGAGATATTGGCGCGGTGGCTCCAGGCTGGCGAGCAATTGTGCATGCACGATATTGTAGCGGCTGGCACCCTCACCCACGACCAGCACATGCGGCATGTCGCGCACCAGCGCCGCCAGCTCCAGCAGCCGCGGCGCATTGTGCAGAATCATGTCGCTCGCCCACTCGCCACCGTTCAGCGCATGAAACAGGAATGCCTGGCTGCGCCCCATTCCCGGATCGGCAAGCGCATCCAGCAACATCTGTTCATGATTGCCCAGCACTGCATGGAACCAGGACTGGCGCAACAGTTCAAGACACCCCAAGGAATCCGGGCCGCGATCGACCAGATCGCCCACCGACAACAGGCGATCGCCAGCAGCCGGGTCAAAGCCGGCCAGCTGCAGCTTGTGCTGCAACTGCGGCAGACAACCGTGCAAATCGCCGATGACAAAATCGCGCCCCTGCCGGTTGGCAGGCAAACGGCGGACGCGCGGCGTCGTCATGGCTGGGCTCGATCCAGCAACATGGCATCGCCGTAGCTGAAAAACCGGTAGCGCTGCTGTATTGCATGCGCATACGCCGCACGGATAGGCTCGAAGCCGGCAAACGCGGAAACCAGCATCAAGAGCGTCGATTTCGGCAAATGGAAATTGGTGATCAGCCGTTCCACCACCTGGAATCGATAGCCCGGCGTGATGAAGATGTCGGTTTCGCCGTGCCCCGCAAGCAGCTCGCCTGACTGCGCCGCAGCCTCCAGTGCCCGCAACGACGTCGTGCCAACCGCCGTCACCCGGCCGCCGCGCTGGCGCGTGGCCGCAATGCTGGCGACCGTGTCAAGCGGAATCGAATACAGCTCGCTGTGCATGCGGTGCGCGGCGATCTGCTCCACTCGCACCGGCTGGAAAGTACCGGCACCGACGTGCAACGTAACGTAGGCGACCTCCACACCAAGCGCCTGCAACCGCTGCAGCATCGTCTCATCGAAATGCAGCCCCGCTGTCGGCGCCGCCACCGCACCAGGATCTGCGGCATAAACGGTCTGGTAACGACCTTCATCAAAGCCATCCGGCGCATGCTCGATATAAGGCGGCAGTGGCAAACGTCCGGATTGCTCGAGAATATCGAGCACCTCGGTCGCATCGAGAAAGCGCAGCAGGAACATATCCCCGGCTCGCCCGGTTACCTCCGCCTGCCAGCGCCCTGCCAGCAACAGCCGGGTGCCGGGCTTGGGCGATTTGCTGGCGCGAATCTGCGCCAGCACCTCATGCGCGCCCAGCACCCGCTCCACCAGCATCTCGATCTGCCCGCCACTGGCCTTGGCACCAAACATGCGCGCCTTGATCACGCGCGTATTATTAAATACCAACAGATCGCCGGGCGCGACCAGCTGCGGCAAATCGGCAAACATGCGATCGCCGCAGCGACCGGATTTGCCGTCCAGCGTCAACAAGCGGCTCGCCCCCCGCTCCGCCGCAGGAAACTGAGCAATCAGCTCTTCCGGCAGCTGATAATCAAAATCGTCTAACTGCATTTCAATACATACACAAGATTACGTCCAAACCACGAGTATAACGCAAGCGGCAGCGCCACCCCGGCCTATTGCAACGCAATTGCAATTCATGGATAATCCGTGGCTCTCCAGTTTGCCGACCCGGCAAACGCACCTGCCCAGGTGGTGAAATCGGTAGACACAGGGGACTCAAAATCCCCCGCCGCAA
>CALMFQ010000070.1 GCA_937863215.1 uncultured Pseudomonadota bacterium | reverse complement strand
TGAGATGGAAGTCAAGGGCCGCAATCTGGCCGAGGGCATTCCGCGCTCGTTCACCATTTCGTCGAACGAGATTCTCGAAGCGCTGACCGAGCCGTTGAATCAGATCGTTTCCGCGGTCAAACAGGCATTGGAACAAACCCCGCCGGAGTTGGGCGCGGATATTGCCGAAAAAGGCATGGTGCTGACCGGCGGCGGTGCGCTGCTGCGCGATCTGGATCGTCTGCTGATGGAAGAAACCGGCCTGCCGGTGATCGTTGCCGACGATCCGCTGACCTGCGTGGTACGCGGATCGGGCAAGGCGCTGGACAAGATCGATACCGTCGGCAGCATTTTCACCAACGACTGATAAGCAAGTGAGCAAGGCTCGGGCCCGCTGCGTGCAGTAAAGCAGCGGGCTTTGTCGTCATGGAACAACAAGACTTCTTCCTCAAGGGCATCAGCCCGTCAGTCAAATTCGCCATCTTCAGCCTGTTGTCGCTGGTGCTGCTGCTGGTCGATAGCCACTATCGCGTGCTCAATATCGTGCGCGATGTGGTGACGGTCGGCTTGCGTCCGTTGCAGACCATCGCCACGGCACCGGTTACCGCTACTCGCTGGGTGAGCGATTTTGTCGAGCTGCAGTCGAATCTGCTCAAGGAAAACGGCAGGCTGCAGCGCCAGGTGCTGGCCGACAACTCGCAATTGCTGCGCATGCAATCGCTGCAGCATGAAAATGCCGAGCTGAAACAGCTGTTCGCTTCGTCGCAGATCATGGCCAGGCCGCCGCTGTATGGCGAAGTCCTGTACGGCGGCAAGGATCCGTTCACGCGCAAGATCATCATCAATCGCGGTTCCAATCATGGCGTCGGGCTGGGGCAGATCGCCGTGGACAGCCAGGGCGTGCTGGGGCAGGTAACGCGGGTGCTGCCGCTGGTGAGTGAGGTGACGCTGGTCACCGATCGCAATCACACCGTACCGGTGCGGGTGCAGCGCACCCGCCAGCGCGGCGTGGTGGTCGGCACCGGTCAGAGCGATGTGCTGGAAATGCGTTTCATGCCGGTCAATGTCGATATCAAGCCGGGCGATATTCTTGAATCCAGCTCGGTCGGCGGAATTTATCCGGAAGGTTTGCCGGTTGCCCGGGTGTTGAAAATCGACCACCCCGGCAGCCTGATGTTCGCGCGGATCTACTGTGCGCCGATCGGCAATGTCGACAAGAATCGCTATCTGCTGATCCTGCGCGAAGAGCAGGCCATGCCGTCGCGCCCCGAAGAGCCGGTGGTCAAGGAAAGCAAGTCCAGGCGCGGCAAGCGCGGAGTGAACGACTGATGCCCGTGTACATGGAGCCCAAGCAGATCCTGCGGCCGGTGAGCAGTTTATGGATCACTTTCACCTTTCTGCTGGCATTCACGCTGAATTTCATTCCCTGGGATAACCGTGTGGTTACATTCCAGCCGGATTTCATTGCCATGCTGCTGATCTACTGGTGCATTCACCAGCCCGGGCGAATCGGTGTCGGTATTGCCTTTCTGGTGGGAATCATCATGGATATTGCCGATGCCAACGTATTCGGCCAGCACGCGCTGGCGTATGTGGTGGTGGCGTTCGTTGCCTGGCAATGGCGCCGGCGCATCCTGATGCACACGCTGCTGCAGCAGTCGGCGCATGCGCTGGTGCTGCTGTTGCTGGCGCAGCTTACCATGGTGATTACCCGCATGCTTGGCGGCGGCCCGTTCATCGGTCTGGGCTATTTTGTTTCCAGCATTACCGGCGCCCTGTTGTGGTCGACGCTGTCGCACATGCTGCAGGCGCCGCAGCGTCAATCGGTCAAAGCGAAGTATGAAGCAACCAACGCTTCTTAAAGACAGCAGCGAAGAACTCTACAGTTTTCAAAGTCGCCTGCTGATCGCACTGCTGGTGGTGTTCGTCGCGTTCGGCGGGCTGGTGGCGCGGTTCGTCTACCTGCAGGTGGTGCAGCACGAGCATTACCAGACGCTGGCCGAAAGCAACCGCATCTCGATCGTGCCGATCGCCCCCAATCGCGGCCTGATTTACGATCGCAACGGCGTATTGCTGGCACACAATTATTCTGCTTATACGCTGGAAATCACACCGAGCAAGGTCGGCGACCTGGATCAGACCCTGACCGAGCTCGACAAGATCGTCGAAATCACCGCCAAGGATCGCAAGCGCTTCAAAAAACTGCAGGAAGAAAGCAAGAATTTCGAAAGCCTGCCGATCAAGACGCGCCTTACCGACGAAGAGGTGGCGCGTTTCGCCGCCAACCGCTACCGCTTTCCCGGCGTGGAAATCAACGCGCGCCTGTTCCGCCATTACCCGCATGGCGACAGCGCCTCGCACCTGATCGGTTACATCGGCCGTATCAACGACAAGGATCTGGCACAGATCGAATCCAGCGATCAGGCAACCAATTACCGCGGTACCGACCATATCGGTAAATCCGGGCTGGAACAAAGCTACGAGCGCGAATTGCATGGCACGACCGGTTATGCCGAAGTCGAAACCGACGCCGGCGGCCGGCCGATGCGCACCTTGCGTACCAGGGCGCCGGTGGCCGGCAACAATCTGGTGCTGTCGGTGGATATGGAGCTGCAGAAAATCGTCGAACAGGCATTCGGCAACCGCCGTGGTGCACTGGTGGCAATCGAGCCCGCCAGCGGCGGTGTGCTGGCGATGGTGTCGCGCCCCGGTTTCGATCCCAATCTGTTTGTCGACGGCATAGATCCGCAGAACTGGAAAGAACTGAATGAATCCGACGACAAGCCGCTGAACAATCGTGCCATTCAGGGCACTTATCCGCCCGGATCGACATTCAAGCCGTTCATGGCGCTGGCGGCACTTGAGACCGGCAAGCGTACCGCCGCGCAGGCGATTGCCGACCCGGGCTTCTACAACTTCGGCGGCCATCGTTTCCGCGACGACAAGCCGGGCGGGCATGGCTATGTCGATATGTATCGTTCAATCGTGGTTTCCTGTGACACTTACTACTACCAGCTTGCCACCGACATGGGCATCGATGCGATCGCCCGCTTCATGGGCGAGCTGGGTTTCGGCTCGCGCACCGGTGTCGATGTCGATGGCGAAAAAACCGGCGTGCTGCCGTCGCCGGAGTGGAAACGCAAGCGTTTCCGCAAGCCGGAAATGCAGAAATGGTACGCCGGCGAGACTGTCAGCATCGGTATCGGCCAGGGATACAACGCCTACACGCCAATGCAGCTGGCGCATGCGGTCTCGACGCTGGCCAACGACGGTGTGGTGTTCAAGCCGCATATCGTGCGCTTTGTCGAAGATCCGCTCACCAGCCGGCGCCGCGCAATCGAGCCGACGCCGATCAAGACCCTGCCGCTGCAGCAGAAGAATATCGATGTCATCAAACGCGGCATGATCGGTGTGAATACCGAGGGCACCGGAGCGCGTGCGTTTGCCGGCGCCCAGTATGTCGCTGCCGGCAAGACCGGTACGGCGCAGGTGTTCAGCCTGAAAGGCAGCAAATACAGCGAACACGGCACCAAGGAGCATTTGCGCGATCACGCGCTCTACGTCGCTTTTGCCCCCGCCGAGCAGCCGAAGATCGCTTTGGCTGTGCTGGTCGAAAACGGCGGATTCGGCGCCCAGTCGGCGGCACCGATTGCGCGCCAGGTGTTTGATTATTATCTGCTGGGCAAGCGCCCGGCCACCCCTGCGGTGGAAGACGATTCGGCGGGAGACAGTCAATGATCCAGCGCCTCTGGCATCTGTTCGTGCGCAATCTGGATGGCCCGCTGTTGCTGCTGGCGCTGCTGCTGATGCTGGTCAACTTGGCAGTGTTGTTCAGCGCGTCGAACCAGAGCGTCGAGCGCATCATCGCGCAATTGATGAACATGAGTGTCGCACTGACAGTGATGTGGCTGGCCGCCAACATCTCGCCGCAAAAAATGATGGGGCTGGCTCCGCCGGTTTACCTGCTGGGTTTGGTGATGCTGGTGGGCGTAGCGGTGGCCGGCGATGTGGTGAACGGTGCACGCCGCTGGTTGCATGTCGGCGTAACGCGGATTCAGCCGTCGGAAATCATGAAAATTGCACTACCGATGATGCTGGCCTGGTATTTCCAGCGCCAGCAGGCCAGCCTGCGCATGAAGGATTTTGCCGTTGCGGCCTTGCTGATGGCGCTGCCGCTCGGCCTGATCCTCAAGCAACCGGATCTGGGGACTGCAATACTGGTCGGCGCTGCCAGTTTTTACGTGATGTTCCTTGCCGGGCTGAGCTCGCGCATCGTCTGGCTGATGGTGATTGCCGGCGTCGGCGGCATTTATTTTGTCACCCACTGGGATTTGTGCATCAAGCTATTCCACGATTACCAGTGTCGTCGCGTCGCGACCATGCTCGATCCGATGGAAGACCCGCTGGGCGCGGGTTATCACACGATTCAGGGAACCATCGCCATCGGCTCCGGCGGTGTGCTGGGCAAAGGCTGGCTGGCGGGCACGCAGACACACCTGGATTTCATCCCCGAACGCACCACCGACTTCATTTTTGCCGTGTTTGCCGAGGAATTCGGCCTGATTGGCAATACTGTGTTGCTGGTTTTATATCTGCTGGTAATCGCGCGCGGCCTGTTTATTGCCTCCAAGGCATCGAACTTTTTTGGCCGGCTGATGGCAGGAGCAATTGCGTTAAGTTTTTTTACTTACGCATTTGTAAATATGGGCATGGTTTCGGGCATCCTGCCGGTGGTCGGGGTGCCATTGCCATTGATCAGTTATGGCGGCACCGCGCTGGTCACGCTGCTGCTCGGTTTCGGAATTTTGATGAGTATTCACGCCCATAGAAAACTTGTCCAATCGTGACCGGAAGCAAGCAAATTCGCTGCCTGGCGAGCTGCCTGACATGTCTGGATCCGTCTATTAGAAGACCGTGATTTCATACAAATCAATATTTTAGACTTGCCCCTCTAAAATTCTTGTGTTTCAATGGCGCCGTCATCAACCATTCGTTATGCCTGTCAATTGTTAGACAGTCGCGCTCAAAGCAAGTAAAAAATTGCGGTAACGAACCGCAGCAGAGCGTGATTGTTCGTAGTCGACACGTCAGTCGATACGGCCAATTCCAAGCAGGAGCAGTCAGTCCTGCGGCAGATTGTCCGCTTGGCAGTTGCCAGCAAACTAGTGTGTTCCTATGAGTCGTACCCGTTTCAAATTCATCCAGCAGGGCTGTAGCGATCGTGTGTCCCTGCGTACATTGTTCCGCCAGAAACTGACCTTGGCATCCGGCACTGCCGCCGGACTGCTGATTGCCGCCTGTAGTACGACGGTGGTCAAGACCCCGGTGGAGCCCACGCGTTATGCCACCGCGCCGTCGCCCGCCGTGATCGAAAGGGCGGTAACCGGCACGCGCCCGGGCGCCTTCTACAAGGACGATGGCCCGCCGGAGGTGATTCCGGTCGACCTGAGCAAGGTGCGCGACGCTGAGCCGAAAATCGAGGCGCTGAACAAGTTTGCCAACAACCCATACAACGTGATGGGCGAAAACTATGTTCCGGAGCGCAACTACAAGCCGTACAAAGCCTCCGGTATCGCATCGTGGTACGGCACCAAGTTCCACGGCCGCAAGACGTCGTCCGGCGAGCTGTACGACATGTTTGCCATGACTGCTGCGCATCCGACGCTGCCGATCCCCAGCTACGCCCGCGTGACCAATCCGGCCACCGGCAAATCGGTGATCGTGAAAATCAACGACCGCGGCCCGTTCCACAAAGGCCGGGTGATGGATCTGTCGTACGCGGCAGCGCATCGTCTTGGCTATGCCAACAAGGGTAGTGCCACGGTGCAGATCGAAAGCATTACGCCGGAACAGATTGCCGAATTCAAGCGCTCCGGCAAATGGGCGGCGCAGATGGCTGACGCCGCTCAGACTGCCGCCATGGAGGCGCCGCTCGTCAATGAAAAGCCGCTTGACGCAATCAAGCCTGACGAAGCAGCCGCTGAGCACAAGGCATTACCGGACGTGGCGTCGCTGCCGGCAGCCGGTAGCCATTCGATTTTTCTGCAGGTAGGGGCATTCCGTAACAAGGGTAATGCCGAAGGCCTGAAATCCCGTCTTGCCAGTGGTAGCGATGTGCCGGGCGAGCAGATCAACGTCGTCAGCCGCGAGGGGATGTTCCGTCTCCAGCTCGGCCCCTACGACTCGGAAAGCGCTGCCCGGCTGGCCGCTGCGCAGCTGCGCGATAATCTCAGCCTCAATGCCTTAGTGGTGCGTTAAGTTTGCCGCTGATCAAACCCCTGCGCGCACGACGCCGGCGCATGCCTGCGGCCGGGGTGCGGGCGCGTGCACGGCGCGTGTTTGTCGCCGGCGGCGTGCTGGCCTACCCAACCGAATCCTGTTTCGGCCTTGGCTGCGATCCGCGCCAGCCTGCGGCGCTGGCGCGCGTGCTGGCGTTGAAACAGCGTGTGCGTGCCAAAGGCCTGATCCTGATTGCTGCCGAGCTGCAGCAATTGCTGCCATTTATCCAGGCCCCTGCGGCGGACGATCTGCGCCGCTTTGCCGAGTATTGGCCCGGACCGTTCACGCTGCTGCTGCCGGCCAGTCGCAAGGTGCATCCGTGGCTGCGCGGGCGCCACAACAAGATTGCCGTGCGCATCACCAATCATCCCCAGGCCGCCGGCCTGTGCCGTGCGCTCGGCTCGGCGCTGGTGTCCACCAGCGCCAATCGGTCGGGAAAAATTTCATTGAAAACAGCTGCAGCATGCCGCACCGCTTTCGGTTCCCGTGCTTACACAGTGCCCGGAACGATCGGTCTGGCGCGCAAACCTTCGACCATTGTTGACTACGCCAACGGCAAGATTCTTCGCGCCTGACTTGATCTGAATCAGGCTGGTTTGGGCGGGATTTTGTTATTGATGTAAAATCAGTCAGTTCAGCCCAATGTCTCGAGAGAATGCAGTTATTCACGCTAGGCCTTAATCATCAGACTGCTCCGGTTGCGGTGCGGGAAAAACTCGCGTTTTCCGCCGAATCGCTGTCGACCGCATTGGCAAGCCTGCTGGATCAGCAGCAGGTAAAGGAGGCGGCGATTGTCTCTACCTGCAATCGCACCGAAATCTACTGCAATACCCAGACGCCACAGGCGGCGATCCACTGGCTTGCGGATTATCATCATCTGCATGACAGCGAAATCGAACCCTATCTGTACCTGTTGCCGGCGGATCAGGCTGTGCGGCATGCATTCCGCGTCGCGGCCGGACTCGATTCGATGGTGCTGGGCGAGGCGCAGATTCTGGGGCAGCTCAAGGATGCAGTACGCCAGGCACAGGATGCCGGCACGCTGGGTATTCTGCTGAATACGCTGTTCCAGCGCACTTTTTCGGTTGCCAAGGAGGTGCGGACCCGCACCGAAATCGGTGCCAATTCGGTGTCGATGGCTGCTGCTGCGGTGCGGCTGGCGGAGCGGATTTTCCCATCGGTACGCGGCACGCGGGTGCTGTTCATCGGCGCAGGAGAGATGATCGAGCTGTGCGCCACCTATTTTGCTGCCCAGCACCCGAAAAGCATTACCGTTGCCAACCGCACGCTGGAACGGGCTCAGTCGCTGGCCGGACGTTTTTCCGGGCAGGCCATCACGCTGGCCGAGTTGCCGGCGCAACTGGCCAATCACGACATCGTTGTCACTTCCACCGGCAGTACCTTGCCTATCCTGGGTAAAGGCATGGTGGAGCGGGCGTTGAAACAGCGCAAGCGTCAGCCGATTTTCATGGTGGATCTGGCGGTACCGCGCGATGTCGAAGCCGAAGTGGCCGAGCTGGAAGACGTCTATCTGTATACCGTCGACGATCTTGCCAGTGTTGTGCAGGAAGGGCGGGATCGCCGCTTGCATGCGGTGGAAGAGGCGGAAACCATTATCGACGGCAAGGTGACCGAATTCATGTCGTGGCTTGAAAGCCGCGATGTGGTGCCGGTTATCCGTTCATTGCGCGATCGTGCCGACCGGCTACGCCGGCATGAGCTGGAAAAGGCTGCCAAGGCGCTGGAGCGCGGTGAAGAGCCGATGCGTGCACTGGAGATGCTGGCCAGCAGCCTGACCAACAAATTCACTCATTTGCCTACGCATGCACTCAATCACTCCAGCCCGGATGAGCGTGACCGCCTGATCGATGCGGTGAGCCGGATTTACCAGATCCACGACCCGGACTGACGGACAGCTCGATTCCGGATATCTGCTTCCCCATGCATAATGGCGCCCTGCCTGCAGGCGCCGCCAAACTGATTTGTGAAGAATGAAACCAAGCATTGCCACCAAACTGACCCAACTCGTTGAGCGTCTGGACGAAGTCAATCTACTGCTCGCCAGCGAGGAAGCTGCCCGCGACATGGACAATTTCCGCAAGCTGAGTCGTGAACATGCGGAAATCACGCCGGTAGCCGAGTTGTTTCAGGCCTATCGGCAGTGCGAACGCGATTTGCAGACGGCACAGGAAATGCTGGCCGATCCGGACATGAAAGAGCTGGCCGAAGCAGAGTTGAAGGACGGCAAGCAGCGCCTGGCCGATCTGGACTTGCAGTTGCAGACATTGATGTTGCCGCGCGACCCCAACGACGAACGCAACATCTTTCTCGAAATCCGCGCCGGCACCGGCGGCGATGAATCGGCGCTGTTTGCCGCCGACTTGTTTCGTATGTATGCGCGTTTTGCCGAGCGCAATCGCTGGCAGGTCGAAATCATGTCTGCCAACGAATCCGATTTGGGCGGCTACCGCGAGATCATTGCCCGCATCGTCGGGCAGGGCGCTTATTCCAGGCTGAAATTCGAATCGGGCGGCCATCGGGTGCAGCGCGTTCCGGCTACCGAAACGCAGGGGCGCATTCATACCTCTGCCTGTACCGTGGCAGTGATGCCGGAAGCCGATGAGTTGGCTGAAGTGGAAATCCGCAGCGAGGATATCCGTGTCGATACCTTTCGTGCATCCGGGGCGGGTGGGCAGCACATCAACAAGACCGATTCAGCGGTGCGTATCACGCATCTGCCGACCGGCATTGTTGTTGAGTGCCAGGACGACCGTTCGCAGCACAAGAACAAGGCACGTGCGCTGAGTGTACTGGCTGCGCGCATCAAGGATGCGCAAGAGCGCGAACGGCACGCCAAGGAAGCCGCGACGCGCAAGAGCCTGGTCGGATCGGGCGACCGCTCGGAGCGTATCCGCACCTATAATTTCCCGCAGGGGCGGGTTACCGATCATCGCATCAACCTGACGCTGTACAAGATCGACCAGATCATGGATGGCGATCTGGTCGAGCTGACACAGGCGCTGCAGCAGGAGCATCAGGCGGAATTGCTGGCCGCAATGGGCGAATAGCCCGATCACGGTTCCGTGCCGGACCGATAAATTGCGATCAAGCCGGCCAAAACAAAACAGCCGGTCTCAGGCCGGCTGTTTTGCAGGAGCAGCGCGCGTTCAGCGCGATGCGAGTTTGTCTGTTCCTTCTGTCTTGGCATCGGCAGTTTTTTTGCCGCCATCTGCCTTCTTGTCCTGTACCTTTTCCACGATCGGTTTGGTCTTGATTGTCAGCCAGCCGTAATAGCTGTGCTTGATCATGTCGATATTGCCACCGCCGTTGGCGGATACCATGTCGCCGATCCAGTCGGTAAGCAGGCCTGCCATATTGTAGCTGCTTTTCGGATCGGTGGATTTCTCTGCCAGTTCCGGCGTTGTGTAGATCAACAGGTAGCGGTCTTTGCGCGACGCCCGATCAACGTTGACTTCACCATAGAAATGCGACTGATGCGCCCAGTCGGCCGGCTTGAACGTATCCAGTGCCTTGACCAGACAACGCGTCGGCTGCAGTTTCCGATCCAGGAACACCAGTACCGGATAGAACAGCTTGGGATTGACGGTGCTCTTGAAAACGATCTTGTACGGCTGGTTGTACGCCGGCAGCTCGTAAGCGTGATACGGGCTGCGGCCGCTGTCGAATTCGAAATGCGGGTCAAGCGGTGAAACTTCGGTTGCCCGGTCGTTGATCGGCTTCGGGTACATTTCCGGCGGGTGCGGCGCTTCGGTGATCAGTGTCAGCCACTTTTTCACCTCCGGCAACTTGGTGCTGCATTTGAAATTCGAGTCCAGCTGCGGCACTGGCGGCGGATCGCCAATCTGCGGCGCTGCTGTCTTGACCGGCTCCGCTGCCAGGCCGAATTCGAGTGGAATTTTCACCGTGCCAAGTACCGGTTTGCCATCCCGGGTCGCCGGCTCGAAGCGCCATGCGGTAACGGTGTCGATTGCCTGTACGTCCAAGCGCGGGAATCCGCTGGATTCGGATATCTTGGCATCTTGCAGCAAGCCTTCGCGGCTGACCAGTGCCAGCACTACCACCTTGCCTTTTTCGCCGAGCTGACGCGAAATATCGCTATACATCGGCGGCGGGTTTTTCAGGTTCGGGCCGTCATAACGCGGTGGCGTTTCCTTCGGTTGCTCCGGTGTCGCGGTACCCGTGGCAGCGTTTGCAGGCGGAGCAACGGGTGCGGCTGTTTCATCAGCCATTACCGGATGGGCGGAGAGAGAGGCCAGCAACAGCCATGGGATTGTCTTATTCATCAACATGCTCGAACCTGCGTTATGCCGGGTGGATATCGCCCGACAATTCAATTTGTTAGCGCTCATTGTAATAGAATAATCGCTCTAGCGGGAAATTCATAGCGCAACCGGAACACAGTTAAATTAACACCGAAGCTAAAGACCGGAAAATTTTCTTTCAGTTCAATTGTCATGAATAGAAAGCAGGTTCGACCAAGATGCGTGGGGCTGGTGTAGTCGGCCCGGCTATCTGCAGTGTTTTCCACGCGAAGGAGCTATTCATGTTGATTCGAACTTCCAGTCCTGATGTCGCACCGTCGGAGGTTACGCCGGAGAATATTTATCTGCGGCGGCGGCAAATTCTGCAGGGCATACTTGCCGGTGGGGCGGTGTTGCTGGCTGGTGGCAATGCGCGTGCAAGCACGTTGAATACGCGTAAATCGGCGTACTCCACCACTGAAGCGCCCAATACCCGGCAGCAGATTAGCAGCTACAACAATTTTTATGAGTTCGGCACGGATAAGTCCGATCCGGCCGAGCGCGCCGGCAGATTTGTCGCCAAGCCGTGGGCAATCAAGGTCGATGGCGAAGTGCACCGGCCGCGCACTTTTGATCTGGATGAGTTACTGAAACTTGCGCCGCTGGAAGAGCGAATTTATCGCCTGCGTTGCGTCGAAGGCTGGTCCATGGTTATTCCGTGGGTGGGATATGCGCTGGCAACGCTGATCAGGCAGGTGGAGCCGGCCACCAGTGCAAAATTCGTCGAATTCACTTCAGTGCTACGCCCGGCTGAAATGCCCGGACAGCACTCGGCAGTGCTGGACTGGCCGTATATTGAGGCCTTGCGGATCGACGAGGCGGCACACCCGCTGACCTTGCTGGCTTTCGGCCTGTATGGTGAAACCTTGCCGAACCAGAACGGCGCGCCGGCAAGAATCGTGGTGCCGTGGAAATATGGCTTCAAGAGTGCGAAATCGATCGTCCGGATTCGCTTTACCGAGAAGCCGAGTATTACCAGCTGGATGAAAGCCGGGCCGAGCGAATATGGCTTTTTTTCCAACGTAAATCCCATGGTGGATCATCCGCGCTGGAGCCAGGCCAGCGAGCGCCGTATCGGCGAATTCTTCAAGCGCAGGACGTTGATGTTCAATGGCTATGCCGATCAGGTTGGCTCCATGTACGCCGGCCTCGATTTACGTAAATACTTTTGAACATGAAAGCGGGCTGGCAGCCATCCGATTGAGGTTTGCTATTGAATTCGACGTGAGCGTATAAAGATTCAACTGGCTCATGTATAAGAAGTTATTAATATAACGATAGGCAGGCAAAATACATGGATGGAGAGACTGAATGGATTCGATCGACTTCGACACCGCCAAAGGCGAACATATTCACGCTTATATCATGCAGTGTTTCGGCTGGGGAACGATGGCGTGCAAGCCGGTATATGGCGTATTTGTCGATGATCATCCGGACATGAATCGCCAGTATGACGATATGCAGCGCGCAGAAGCCAGGTTGAAAGGTTTGCGCGCCATGCTGGCGCATCATTGATGTAAATAGTGCTTGGTTTTTGCCGCAGATTTTTCGTTTTACTCCTCGTTATTGGGCCACCCGCCGGGTGGCCTTTGTTTTCCCGGCGTCAGCCTGATTTTCTGCCGCTACCGAAACCGCTTGGCGTAAACGCCAAGTTCAGTGCTTTGCCTTTGCGGCCGCGTTTGGACTGGCATTGCGCCAGTTCCAACGGGTCAAAGCGCTCGTTGGCATCCTTGCCGCGCATGCCTTTGCCGGCGATGAACAGCTCGTGACCGCTGGTGAAGTCCAGATCGAGCAGCCGGTCGCCTGCTTCCAGGCTGATGATCTGCACTCCTTTGCCGCCGCCGGCCAGCTCCTTCATTTCTTCCCGGGTGAACAGCAGTAACCGCCCCTGTGCCGATAGGGCAGCGATAAAGGCTGGCGCTGTTGTGTCGAATGGTAATGGTGGCAGCAATATGTCTTCACTATCGAGAGTGATATATTGTTTGCCCGCCTTGATCCGCGAGGCCATGTTTTCCAGTCTGGCCGTGAAGCCATAGCCGTTACTCGATGCCAGCAGGTAGGCCTGATCCCCGGGGCCGGCGATTGCCTGCGTGATTTTTACCCCGGCCGGCAAATCGATCAGTGTCGCCAGCGGAACGCCATCGCCGCGGCCGCCAGCGATACTGCCGGCAAGCAGGGAGAATACCCGGCCATTGCTGCCGAACAGGATGACCTGTTCCACCGAGCGGCATTCCAGTGCGACGAACAAGCTGTCGCCTTCCTTGAAGCCGAAGTTCTGCGGATCGTGCCCCTGGCCGGTGCGTGAACGAATCCAGCCTTTTTTCGAAATGATGATGGTCAGCGGTTCGTCAACGACCTGAACCGTCAATGTGGCTTTACCGGTCGTTTCGATCAGGGTGCGGCGCGCGTCGCCATAGGTTTTGGCGTCGGCCCTGATTTCGCCAATCAGCAGGCGCTGCATTGCGTTGTCGTCTGCCAGCAGGTGTTCCAGTCCGGCCTTTTCGTCACGCAGCTTGGCCAGTTCCTGCTCGATCTTGATGCCTTCAAGCCGGGCCAGTTGCCGCAGACGGATTTCGAGTATGTCTTCGGCCTGGCGGTCGGAAAGGTTGAAGCGCGCAATCAGTGCCGCTTTCGGTTCGTCGGCTTCACGAATGATGCGGATCACTTCGTCAATATTCAGGAAGACAATATGACGGCCTTCCAGTATATGAATCCGGTCATCGACTTCCCCCAGACGATGGCGGGTGCGGCGGCCAACGGTGGCAAAGCGGAAGTCGATCCATTCGCACAGGATGGTCCGCAGCGGTTTTTGCTGCGGGCGCCCATCAATGCCGATCATGACCATATTGATCGAACTCGAACCTTCCAGGCTGGTATGCGTCAGCAGCAGGTTCATGAATTCATCGGGGTTCTGGCGCGACGACTTGGGTTCGAATACCAGGCGCACCGGGAATTCCTTGCCCGATTCGTCGCGCACAGTGTCGAGCTGCGACAGCAGCAGCTGCTTGGTTTGCAGCTGATCCTGCGACAGGGTTTTTTTGCCTTTCTTGATTTTCGGGTTGGTCAGATCCTCGATTTCTTCCAGCACCTTCTGCGACGAAGTGTTGGGAGGCAGCTCGTAGACCACTGCCTGCCATTGTCCACGCGCCAGTTCCTCGATTTTCCAGCGTGCCCGCACGGTGAGCGAGCCGCGGCCGGTTTCGTAGGCTGCACCGATATCCTTGGGGGCGGAAATAATCTGGCCGCCGCCGGGAAAATCCGGCCCCTGGACATACTGCAGTAACTGGCTGGTGCTCAGATGACGATTTTTGATCAGTGCGATGGTTGCTTCTGCAACTTCGCTCAGGTTGTGCGACGGAATCTCGGTTGCCATGCCGACCGCAATGCCGGATGCGCCGTTGAGCAGCACCATCGGCAGGCGTGCCGGCAACTGCTGCGGTTCTTCGAATGCGCCATCGTAGTTGGGGACAAAGTCGACTGTGCCACGATCGATTTCGGCCAGCAGCAGATCGGCGAAACGAGTCAGGCGCGCTTCCGTGTAACGCATTGCGGCTGCACCGTCACCGTCGCGGCTGCCGAAATTGCCGTGGCCGTCAATCAGCGGATAGCGCAGCGAAAACCCCTGTGCCAGCCGTACCATCGCGTCATACGCCGATACATCGCCATGCGGGTGGAATTTGCCCAGTACTTCACCGACCACGCGTGCCGATTTGACCGGCTTGGCGGTCGGGCCAAGGCCCATCTCGTGCATCGCGTAAAGAATCCGCCGCTGCACCGGTTTCTGTCCGTCGCAGACATCGGGCAGCGCTCGCCCCTTGACCACCGAAACTGCGTATTCCAGATAAGCTCGCTCGGCATACAGACTGAGCGGCACCGAATCATCGGCAAAATCGGTCAATGCCGGAGGAGGGCCATCGTTGGCTCCTCCGGCTGCAACTTTTTCATCTTGAGTGTGGTCGAATAAATCCGGTATCGCGTCGTCGCGGTTTTCCATGTGAGCCTCTGCATGCTGTCGCGCCGGATTATAGCGCGAGTCCGGCCCGTAGCTGCGCCGCCTTGCAGGAGGGGGGGCGCTATTGCCTGTCGGCAGGGCCGCCGGGTCGGTGGCCGGCGCATTTGCATGCAATGGGCAGCGGAACTGCTGCGGGTGGTGGTGTATATTGATCAGGTAATGTTTCGCACGCGTGTAATCCATTAATGCTGTTAATTGTTGTGTGCGCAGAAATTTTTTTGCCGATACCCTTTACTGATCATGTCAAATGAATAACAATGCCATCTGGCATAGAGCAAAAATACTAAATGATGGGCGCCATGTGCAGGTCAGCCACGGTCAGGAGTGAGATATGAAGTTCAGTCAGTTTGCCTTGCGTACGATTGCGTGCGGGATGGTCGCCGGTGCGGCGGCATGGAGCCCGGCGGCGTGGTGCGTGAGTGGCGAGATGTCGGACGAGGCATTGTCGGATGTAACCGGCCAGGCGTTGATGGAGGTGATCAATACCACGTTCACCACCGAGCCGAAGCACTTCGTCGATCTGGATGCCAATCCGTACAACAAATACCGTGTGCTGGACAATCCCTATGAGGTCGGCAAACTGAAGAGCCGTATCGATCCTGCCACCGGTCGCACCATTGAGGACGGCTACTCGATTGATGGCTGGCCGGAATATTACGACTCCGCGCAAAAGAAAATGGTGACCATTACCGGTCCGATCCAGTTCAGTAAACTGCGTTTCGGTGCGGATATCCAGCTAGACGCCGACGTCGGTAAATTGTATCTGGGCGGCTATCAGTGGAGCGGCGGGCCGAATACGCCGACTACACTGCCAGACGGCTCGGCCAACAACTTGAGCCGCGGTGACTGGGATCTGAAGCAGGAAGACATCAAGTGGACCGGCTACCATAACGGCTCGACCTATTTGCCCTTGCTTGGGTATTTGCCGGATAAATCGGCTCAATACGTGCCATTCCACGTCAAGAACCCATATTTCGAGATCGCGTCGAAACTGGGCGGTGACGGCAAACGTGAAATCCTGGGCTTCCGCTTTGGTTTCGAAGAAATGGACGGCCTGTTCGGCGTGAACTTCCTGCGCGGTACCGGCCGCGGTTTTGTAACCTCGCAGGCATTGGGCGGGCTGTCTACCGCTACGGTGAACAACTACGGCAAGCGTGCCGAGGGCGATAACATCCTGTTGCAGAGCCCGTCGCTGCTGGCGCCGCTGGAAATGGCTTTCCCGTCGCTGATCGGGGCGATTTTCCCGATTGTCGTGAGCGACAAGGGGTTGTTGCATACCGATGCACTGTGTGTCGGCAAGATGCCTGCTTACGGTACCTGCTCGGCTTCCAATGAAACCAACCACGATTTCTGGATTTCGTTCAGCAAGGTGGATCGGTTGCTGTATCCGTCAACCAACAAGAATGAGACCTTTCCGGCGCAATCGGGTGTGTGGCTGAATC
>CALMFQ010000069.1 GCA_937863215.1 uncultured Pseudomonadota bacterium | reverse complement strand
TGTGTTTTTCTTCCGCTTCGCTGTAATTGCTTTTGTCTTCGCCGACGAGCAGATCGAGCAGCGGCAGCATGCCGAAGGCGACCAGCGGCGTCAGATAGGCCAGTGTACCGCCGAACCATGCGCCCAGCGCGACCGCCGCCGGGACAATGAAGACAATCAGATAGGTATATTTCTTGATGACTTTCCAGGCTTGTTGCATGAGCTTTCCTCCAGTGTGGTAAATGCCGATCTTGTGTTTGTCGTGCTGGTTGTATGACATTAATATTGTCGGATTGTCGGACAATATTATTCTGGAGTAATCGCTCCAGTCAAGCGTAACGGGGTGTCAATTAGTCCGAAAGAACTAGGTGGGGGTCGTCTGCCGGCTAGTGTCGCTTAGCTCATCGGCAATGCCGGTGATGTGCTTTGGGTGAATATTGGTGTTGCCGGGATCGGCGTAACCTTGCCATCGTTGCTAATGCTGTGCGTTGCCACCGTAGCTCCACTTCGAGATCGACCGCGACTGTGCCGTGCTGAAGCGCTGCCTGTGCGTTGCAGCCGATCTGGAAATGGAAATAGGGTGGTGGTGCACGAGAACCCCCCTCGGAGGCAAAATGAGCCACTTTCTCGATCGCTTGAAGTTTTTCTCGCGGGTGAAAGATACGTTTTCCAATGGTCACGGCGCAGTCGTCGATGAAGACCGTACCTGGGAAAACGGATATCGCACCCGCTGGTCGCAGGACAAGATTGTCCGCTCCACCCACGGTGTGAACTGCACCGGTTCCTGTTCCTGGAAGGTGTACGTCAAGAACGGTCTGATCACCTGGGAAACCCAGCAGACCGACTATCCGCGTACCCGCCCGGATCTGCCGAACCATGAGCCGCGCGGTTGTCCGCGTGGCGCGTCGTACAGCTGGTATGTGTATTCGGCACAGCGGGTCAAATACCCGATGCTGCGCGGTCGTCTGGCCGAAATGTGGCGCGAAGCGCGCAAGACCATGAGCCCGGTTCAGGCCTGGGAGCACATCAGCCAGAATCCGACCAACGCCAAGCGCTATAAGTCGGTGCGTGGTCAGGGTGGTTTCGTCCGTTCCAACTGGGACGAAGTGTATGAAATCATCGCCGCAGCCAATGCGTTCACCATCAAGAACTACGGCCCGGACCGCGTGGTCGGCTTCTCGCCGATTCCAGCCATGTCGATGGTCAGCTACGCTGCCGGCTCGCGTTATCTGTCGCTGATCGGCGGCGTGCCGCTGTCGTTCTATGACTGGTACTGCGATCTGCCGCCGTCCAGCCCGCAGGTTTGGGGCGAGCAGACCGACGTGCCGGAATCGGCCGACTGGTACAACTCGACCTACCTGATGGTATGGGGCTCGAACGTACCGCAGACCCGTACCCCGGATGCCCACTTCTATACCGAAGTACGCTACAAGGGCACCAAGACCGTTGCCGTGTCGTCCGACTTCGGTGAAATGGTCAAATTCGGCGACATCTGGCTGGCACCGAAGCAGGGCACCGACGCCGCGCTGGCAATGGCGATGGGTCATGTGATCCTGAAAGAATGGCACCTGTCGAACAAGAGCGACTACTTCACCGGCTACATGAAGCAGTACACCGACAGCCCGATGCTGGTGCTGCTGAAGAAGCAGGGCGATCACTATGTCAACGATCACTTCCTGCGTGCCTCGCATCTGGCCGACAACCTCGGCGAAGCCAACAACGCCGAGTGGAAAACCCTGCTGATCGATGCCAAGAGCAACAGCATTGTTGCGCCGAACGGCGTAGCCGGCTTCCGTTGGGGCGAGCAGGGCGACAAGGTCGGCCGCTGGAACCTGGAATTGAAAGATGGCGGCAAGGGCGGCGAAATCGACCCGCTGCTGTCGCTGATCGACTGCCGCGACGACGTGGCTGGCGTGGCTTTCCCGTACTTCGGCGGCAAGGATGCCAGCGATGTGCTGGTGCGCAATGTGCCGGTGAAGAAAATCACCCTGGCCGATGGCAGCGAAGCGCTGGTTGCCACCGTATACGATCTGCTGATCGGCAACTACGGTATCGACCGCGGTCTGGGCGGCGGCAATGTCGCCAGCAGCTACGACGACGACGTGCCGTACACCCCGGCATGGCAGGAAAAACACACCACGGTCAAACGTGCCGATGTGATTACCGTGGCGCGCGAATTCTCCGAGAACGCGCACAAGACTCACGGCAAGAGCATGGTCATCGTCGGTGCGGCACTGAACCACTGGTACCACAACGACATGATCTATCGCGGCATCATCAATATGCTGATGATGTGCGGTTGCGTGGGTCAATCTGGCGGCGGCTGGGCGCACTATGTTGGTCAGGAAAAATTGCGTCCACAGTTTGGTTGGGCTCCGTTGGCATTTGCCTCCGATTGGACACGTCCACCACGTCAAATGAATGGCACCAGCTTCTTCTATGCGCATACTAGTCAATGGCGCCATGAAAAACTGCATATCGACGAAATCTTGGCGCCGACTGCCGACAAGACGAAGGTCAGCCACATGAGCATGATCGATATGAATGCCAAGTCCGAACGCATGGGCTGGTTGCCATCGGCACCGCAGTTAGAAACCAATCCGCTTGATGTGTGTGATGCAGCAGCGGCAGCTGGCATGGAGCCTCAAGAATTCTTGAAGCAAGGCTTGAAGTCGGGTTCGATCAACATGAGTTGCGATGACCCTGATAATCCTAAGAACTTCCCACGCAATATGTTTGTATGGCGTTCGAACATTCTCGGTAGTTCAGGCAAAGGGCATGAATATTTCTTGAAGTATTTACTCGACACACAAAATGCCTTGTTTGATGATCCTGATGATGCGGTTAAACCATCAGAAGTGAAATTCCGTGAAGAGGCCGCTGAAGGTAAGTTGGATTTATTGACGGTGCTTGATTTCCGTATGAGTACAACTTGCTTGTATGGTGACATCGTCTTGCCGACCGCGACCTGGTATGAAAAAGATGATTTGAATACCTCCGACATGCATCCGTTTATTCACCCATTGAGCGAAGCAGTGCAACCTCTGTGGGAAAGTAAAACCGATTGGGAAATTTACAAAGGTATCGCTAAAAAATTCACTGAAATTGGTGGTGACTACCTTGGTACGCGCAAAGACATCGTTCTACAACCATTGATGCACGATACTCCAGGTGAGCTGGGACAAGCCTTAGAACCAAAAGAC
>CALMFQ010000068.1 GCA_937863215.1 uncultured Pseudomonadota bacterium | reverse complement strand
ATTTCGGTGTTGTACTGATTCGACGCGGCCAGCTTGCCGTCGTACGAGGTTGCCACCAAGTCCATGTTGCCGTCTACCAGACACTGCCAGCGCACTTCCATGGTTTCGGCGTCAAGGCAGGAGAACAACGAATGGTATTTGGTCGGATCTTCGGCATCGGTACCGTCGTTCGGCAGCGGAATGCTGAATTCGGAGCCGGCAAAAACACGCGTGGTGTGGTTGATCTTCGGATCGACCGGGTCGCGCTTGTCCGGGAAAATGCCGTGGAAACCCTGAATGTTCGGGATTTCGGTGATCTTGTCGCAGATGAAGTAATCCAGACGGATACGCGCCATGCGGCCGTTGATCTTGTCGTTGACCCAGGCATATTTGCCATCGTAGGTACCGTCGGTATACGACGCATGCACGTGATGGGTATCGCCAACGGTGTATTTCAGCGAGCCATCCGGCTTGGTGCCCATGACAGCCTTGGATTCATTGGTAATGCCCCAGCCGACCAGCGCATCCGGCACAAAACATGGCACGCGATGAATTTCGCGGCCAGACGGCATGCCCAGCACACGCACGTCGCCGGTGTGGCCGCCGCTGTACAGGCCGTAGTATTCGTCCAGCTGGCCCGGTGCGACATGGGCACTGTGGCCGCCAGTCGGAGCTTCCGCCTTGCCCGCAGCAGGTTTTTCACCGCCCTTGGCAGCTTCCGGGCTCTTGTTGCAGCCAGCCAGGCCGAGCGACAAGCCCGCGCCAGCCAGGCCGGCAATCGCGCCGGTGCCGAGAAACTTGCGGCGACTCAGGTCCAGGCCTTGTTGTTCGTTCTGATTGTGATCCTGTTTGCTCATGACACTCTCTCCCTTCGGGTTTGGCGTTTGCCCGCGAGCCGGCAGGCAAAGGCAGGGTGCGACAGTTTGACGCAGGGAGAGTACTGCCGAGCGAGGGGTGCAAACCTTGATAACCATCAACAAATGTCGCGCCGGTGCGACAAATTGCCGCAGCGATTTCCGGCAGAGCCTGCAGCGCGCCTGCCTGGTACCGGCATGCCTGCTGCCAGGCCAATCTGCAACGCAATGCCGGCAAGGCTTGCAGGGCTGTCGCGCTGCGGCTCCGGCGCTATTCGCCCGCCGGGCGTTTGGCCAGCTTGCGCTGCAGGGTACGACGATGCATTTTCAGCGCACGTGCGGTTGCCGAAATATTGCCCTCATGTTCGGCCAGCACTTTGTTGATGTGCTCCCATTCAACGCGCGACACCGACATCGGCGACAACTCGTGGGCATCGATATTGCCCTCGGTCTTCTGGAATGCAGCCACGATTTCGTCGGCACTGGCCGGCTTGGGCAGGTAATGCGTTGCGCCGAGCTTGATTGCCTCGATCGCGGTGGCGATGCTGGCGTAACCGGTCAGCACCACAATGCGCGTGGTGCCGTCCAGTTCGTGCAAGGCCTTGACCACAGCCAGCCCGGAATCGTTACCGAGCTTGAGATCGACCACGGCGAATTCGGGCGATTCCACTGCGGCCTGAGTCAACGCTTCAGCTTCGGATGCCGCCTGTTGCACGCTGAAGCCGCGCCGCTGCAACACTCTGGCGAGCACCGTGCGAAAGGTTTCGTCGTCGTCCACCAACAGCAAACTGGGGGCCTGATCCTGCATCATGTCGTCATTTCCATCTGTTGGCGTGGCAAACGCACGCGAATGTCGGCGCCGCCGCCGGGGCGGTCAAACAGCGCCACTTCACCGCCGAGCTGCTCGATGGTGGCGTGCGTCAGCAGCAGCCCGATCCCCAGCCCCTCGGCCTTGGTCGATACCGGCACGCCGCCGGCCAGCTCTGCGACTTCCGGTGCTACGCCGGGGCCGCGATCGAGTACGTGCAATTCAATCCAGTCGCCGTCGATGCCGGCAGCCAGCTCGACGGCAGCAGGCGAAACATCGGCAGCGTTGTTGAGCAGATTCTGCAAGGCTTTTTCCAGCCCACCATGGCTGGCGACGGTCACGGAATCGACAATATTGGCGCGCAATTGCAACTGCGCCGCCGGGCGCAGCAGGCGCCATTCGTCTACCAGCCGCTCCAGCCATTGGCGCAGCCCGACCTGCTCCTGCTGCTGTGCACTGGCGCGGCCGCTGAGCTCGCCCAGCAAGCGCTTCATGCGTGCAATCTGCTCCTGCATCAGCTGCAGATCGGCCAGCATCGCGGCCGGCAGGGCCGGATCGTGGCGCAGCTCGTCGGCCAGCAGCGTCAATGTCGCCAACGGCGTGCCCAATTCATGCGCAGTGGATGCCGACAGCGTCGCCAGCGACAGGATATGTTCATTGCGCAGCGCCTTTTCACGCGCCTGACGCAATTGCTGGTCGCGCTGGCGAATCATCGTTGCCGCCTGTAGCAGGAACCACACCATCACCGCCGCGGCAATCACGAAGGTCAGCCACATGCCGATCTGGTGCCCCCAGAACTGATCGTGGCCAAACGCATGGATATGCGGCAGCGGCACATGCCACAGCATCAATCCCGAGTAGCACAGCAGCGTCAGCAGCAGCAGGCCGATCACCGCGCCGGCCGGCAGGATCGCTGCGGCAATCGAAATCGGCAGCAGATACAGCGAAACAAACGGATTGGCAGCGCCGCCGGCAAAATACAGCAGCAGCGTCAACACCGCGATATCCGCCACAATCTGCGCCGGCAGCTGCAGTGAGCCCAATGTAGTGCGGCGGCTGCGAATGCGGCGAATCTGCCAGCAGGTCGCCAGATTGAACAGAAAGTGCGCGGCAACGATGCCGAGCAGCGGCAGCAGCGGCAAGCGGATATCGAGCCACAGCGATGTGGTGGCAATGGTAATGAGTTGCCCGAGCAGCGCCAGCCAGCGTAGCCGGTACAGCAGTTGCAGATGGCCGAGCGCCGATGAAGCGGAATTGAAAATGCGATTGCGTAACATGCCGCGATGATACAAAAAAAGCGGGGCCGGCAGGCCCCGCTTGTCGCTGCAGGTTGATACAGATCAGTTCAGCGTTTTCAGCAGTGCTGCCTGTTTGCTGTAGAAATTCACCAGCCAGCTGTTGTAGGTCAGATTGTTGAGCAGATCGCCGGCGCCAATCACGTCCAGATGATCCGCGTGGAAAAAGCCCATGTGATTCCATTTACCCTTCTGCGCGGTGCCATTGAAATTGGCAACCGGATGGCCGAACGGCGCCTTCATGCTATAGGTGTTGACCACACCGTCGTTTTCCAGCCAGCTGCTGCCATAGTTGCGATACCAGCCCATGCCGAGCGCAAACGGCGACAGCAGCAGATTGGTATCCAGCGCCGGATACTGGTTGCCGGTCAGGAATCCCTTGAACGTCGTGCCGTTAGTAAACGAGAAATAGTAGACGTCAGGCTCGGTCTTGACCCAGGCATTCTCTTCCGCCGCGCCTTCCGGGCTCAAGGTGTACAGCGCGATATCCTTGGTCTGCCAGATCGGCGATGCCCAGACGCGATCCCAGTACTGCTTGTTGGTCTCGCCAGCCTGCTTTTTCAGGCCCCACTGATCAAGCTTGAAGTCGTACGGCAAATCTTCCGGCGCACCGCTGGAACCGAAGAATGCCGCCACACCTTTCAACAACTCCTTGGCCAGAACGTTGAAACCGGTCAGCTTGCCGAAGGTGGTGCCGTTAATGGCGCCGGAAACAGTAGTCACCGAGCGGATCCAGTGCTTGCCGCCCTGGAACAGAGGCGAAACATCGTTCGGGCTGGCAGCGCGCTCTTCCTGCGACCCCTCTTCCAGCAGATGTGTCAGCATCTTGGTAACCTGCGCGCCCTGACTGTGAGCGACCAGATGCACCTTGTGCTGGTCGTCCCACTGCGTGCCGCGGGCAAAGTGCTGCCGTTCGCCGGCATAACAACGGCCAAAACGCGCATGACCGTGTTTGGCCGCATGCGCCGCGCCATAATCGACGCAACCGCCGTTGATTACTGCATAGGTTTCCACCGCGCGGTCCCAAGTCGAACTGGTCGGGCCGCTGGCAGCGGTCACGGTATCGTAGCCAAGCTTTTTCAACTCTTCCTGCAAGTCGGTGGTACCGCCCCAGTGCAGGTACAGGCCGTACAGCTCGTCGCGGCCCCAACCGGCGAATCCATGCACCAGAACGATTGGATCGGTATTGGCAGCCTGGGCAAACGCCGACAGGCCCAGCAAACCGGCCAGCAGACCGGCACGTAATGTCTTCCTCATTTTTCATCCTCCAGATGTTTGTTTTCCGCGTTTCGTTTTCGATCTTTTCGCGTCATTCCGAAACCCGTTTTGCAGCGGGTTTTTTCGAAATAGTAATTAACATAGAGCAATAACTCAACTGCAATACGCTAATTTTTCACAATTATTTTCCTGAACAACGGTCAGCGGCAGCAGCGCGAAATCACATATCTGCCAAACAATAGATAGCCACCCAAGCATCAACAGCCATCGACACATAGAGTTAAACACCTAATTTAGAATAAATATTCAGTTCAGCCCGGCACCACTCGCGCCAGCAGAAATCAATCAGCAAATATCGATTCGCACATATAAAACGCCACAACAACTGACCGTCGGCCATCA
>CALMFQ010000067.1 GCA_937863215.1 uncultured Pseudomonadota bacterium | reverse complement strand
CTTGCTGTTGCTGAATCTGCTGGCCGCCGGCTGGTCGTTGCTGACACGTGCGCCGCAGCAGGCCACCGACTGGAAATCGCGCGAATTCCATCCGGACAAGGTGCACATTCTGGCTTCCGGCGAGGCGGCATTGAAAGCATCGCCGGGCATCGTGGTTAAGCCGGCGGAAAAAAACACTGGCAACGAGCCGCAGCAGTGTCTGGTGTGGTCCGGTATTGTTGTCGATGAGCTGCCGGAGGCGCGCCAGCTGCTGGCCGGGCTGAAGAGCAGGGTGACGGTGCGCGAGGCGCGCGGCGAAGACCGGGCGCGTTTCTGGGTCTTCCTGCCGCCAGCCAATTCCACCCCGGATGCGGAAAAGAAAATCGCCGCATTGCGCGAGCAGGGGCTGAGCGGCAACGATTATTTCGTGGTGCGCGACCCCGGCCCGCTGCGCAACGCCATCTCGCTGGGCGTGTTTTCCACGCGTGAGGCGGCGCTGCTGCGTCAGGCCGATCTGAAGGAAAAAGCTGTCGGCGGTACCGAAGTTGGCCAGCGCGATACCGTCAGGATCAGCGAATTCTGGGTGTTCGACGCTGCCGAAGCCACACGCGACGCGTTGACCTCCATTGCCGCCAAGATTCGCACCAGCGAAATCATCAAACGCGAATGCCCGGCTGCAAGCCAATAGCAGAGCGGCCTGCAGCCTTGCCTGCAGACCGCGCCGGTATTGGCCCGCAGCCCGGCCGTCTCTGCCGGCCCTGAGCCTGTGATGGTTTGAGATATTGATGAAATATTGAGGGATGAGTCTGGATTAAATGGGATTTGTTGGGATGAATAATTAAAACAGCAAGTTAGACGAAAATTCCCGCTGTTTTCCTACATGCCAGAGGTTTGAAACATTTTGGGCAAAATCAACGGATTTTGACGAACGTTTGAAACCTGCCGGATTGCTCTGCATTGTTTCAAATATTGCGCCGATGGAGGCAGCACGGCGGCGGACTCGAACCGCATAGAGCCAGGATTTTTATCCTCGCCTCGCCTCCTGGGAGCGACGCTACCGCGTTGCCTCAGCCTCACGATTAAACGTCTTGGACGCTGTTTTGACGGAGTGCAAACCATTTGCAATCCTGTCATGTGCAATATTGGCCCTGTATTGCCAGGGCGTAAAATCTCAGCTGGCGGCCAGTCTCACCGCATCGTCGATCATGGCTTGATCAATCTTCCCGCTACTTTTGATCACTCTGCACAGCATTGCAATGGCCTGAGCCTTTTTCTTTGGCTGAATGATAAGTCCGCCGGCTTGAGTGCTGGTTTCGAATGCCGTAATGGCGTCTGTCATGGTCGGGATATCGATACATAGGCCGGCAATGGTTGAGTTAACCAACTCGGCAACCCTACTCATGGCGACATGA
>CALMFQ010000066.1 GCA_937863215.1 uncultured Pseudomonadota bacterium | reverse complement strand
GTCGCCGTAAACCATCGCCAGTTCCATTTCGTCTTCGGTCAGGCTGGCGGCGGCGCTGCTGCCGGCCCAGGCCAGCAACAGGCAAGCGGCAAGCGGCAAGCGGCAAGCGGCAAGCGGCAATGCTACACAGGGAATAAGTGTGCCGGGCGTTCATTGATAAGCTCCTCTGTTTGATCCGGTTTTCAAGCTGCTGCAACCACGCCACTGCCTGACGCAGCCGATTTAAAGTATCGACTCTGTTCGGGCGTATTGCCAATACATGCTGCGGTTTGTGGCCTGGGTGGGGCGATGCCCAATGGTGGGGGCGATGGGTAGCGCTGCGCTTCACCCATCCTACCGCTCGAATTTGTAGCTTGGGTGGGGCAACGCGCTACCCAATGGCGGTGCTGGCTTGGGGGCGGGGGCGATGGCTAGCGCTACGCTCCACCCATCCTGCCGCTGCAGGGCGCTGTTGCCACGGGTTGCACGGTTGCACCGCGCCAACGCCGATTAATGCGCGCCGGCAGTCTGCGGCAGGCCGAACTGCAAGGCCGCCAGCCGCGCATACAGCGGGCTGGATTGCAGCAATTGCCGGTGCGAACCCTCGGCGACGATGCGGCCGGCGTCCATCACCACAATGCGGTCGGCGGCCTGCACCGTCGCCAGCCGGTGGGCAATCACCAGCGTGGTGCGGTTTTTCGCTGCGGTATCCAGCGCCTGCTGCACCTGGCGTTCGCTGGCGGCATCCAGCGCACTGGTGGCCTCGTCCAGCAGCAGGATCGGTGGATCGCGCAATATCGCGCGGGCAATCGAGATGCGTTGCCGCTGGCCGCCGGAAAGGCGCACGCCGCGTTCGCCGAGAAAGGTGGCGTAACCCTGCGGCAAGGCTTCGATGAATTCCGCCGCTGCGGCCATCTGTGCCGCCTGCCGCACCTCGGCATCGCTCGCATCGGGCCGGCCGTAGCGGATGTTGTCAGCCACGCTGCCGGCGAAAATCACCGTATCCTGCAATACTATCCCCAGCTGGCTGCGCAAGGCCTGCAGCGCCAGCTGGCGCACATCGACACCGTGCAGCCGCACAGCACCGTGCGCCGGGTCGTAGAAACGCAGCAACAGCTGGAACAGGGTGGTCTTGCCGGCGCCGGACGGCCCCACCAGCGCCACATGTTCGCCGGGACGCACGCGCAGGCTGAAATCCTGCAGCGCCGGGGTTTCCGGCCGCGACGGGTAGTGGAAGGTCACATTGTCGAAGCAGATGCCCTCGCCTTGCGCCGGCAATGGCTGCGGGCTGGCCGGCTCGGTTACCGGCGACTGCAGCGCCAGCAGTTGCAACAGGCGCTCGGTGGCGCCGGCAGCGCGTTGCAGATCGCCCCAGGTTTCGGCGATGGCGCCAATCGCGCCGGCAGTGACCACCGCGTAGAGAATGAACTGCGACAGCTGTCCGCCGCTCATGCGCCCCGCCAGCACCGACTGCGCGCCCAGCCACAAGACGAAAGCAATGGCGGCGAACACCAGCACGATCACCACCACCGTCAGCCAGGCGCGGGCGCGGATGCGCTGCAAGGCGGTGCCAAACGCGGTTTCCGCCGCATCGTCGAAGCGCTGCGCTTCGCGCGGTTGCTGGGTATAGGCCTGCACCGTCGGCATCGCATTCAACACTTCGCCGGCCAGCGCGCTGGCATCGGCCACCCGGTCCTGGCTGGCCTTGGACAGATTGCGCACCCGCCGGCCGAATACCAGGATCGGCACCACCACCCCGATCACCGTCAGCATGATGTAGCCGCTCAACACCGGGCTGGTGATGGTCAGCATCGCCATGCCGCCGACCAGCAGGAACAGGTTGCGCAGCCCCATCGACAGGCTGGTGCCGACCACGGTCTGGATCAGCGTGGTATCGGTGGTCAGCCGCGACAGCACTTCGCCGGTCTGGGTGGTCTCGAAAAACTGCGGACTCATCTGCAGCACATGGCGATACACCGCCTGCCGGATATCCGCCGTCACCCGCTCGCCGAGCCACGACACGTAATAAAACCGCAGCGCCGTCGCCGCCGCCAGCAGCAGCGAAACGCCAAACAGGGCGAGGAAATAACGGTCGATATTGCCGTGCTGACCGGTACTGAACCCCTGGTCGATCAGGTAACGGAACGCCACCGGCAACGCCAGCGTCGCCCCGGCAGCGATGCTCAGCGCCACGAAGGCGGCGATCCAGCGCCGCCAATACGGCTTGAGAAACGGCAGCAGGCCAAACAAAGGGGTAACGGCGCTGGAACTGGCAGGCTGGGTCATGGCGAATCGGCGCTAGGTGGATAAGGGTATATTGACCTGAATACCCACTCCTTCAAGACAGCTCCAACAAAATTAGCGGGGAGAGGGCCCGAACAAACAGCCTACAACCCGCATCCCTAT
>CALMFQ010000065.1 GCA_937863215.1 uncultured Pseudomonadota bacterium | reverse complement strand
TGTGTGGCCGGCATTGTGACCGCCCTGAAAACGCACCACACCTTGCGCATGGTCGGTCAGCCAGTCAACGATTTTACCTTTGCCTTCGTCGCCCCATTGGGTGCCAATTACTACAACATTACGTGCCATCACAACCTCATCGATTTTGCGCTTGTCTGCATTCACGACCGCATTACAGCGGCCGGACTATCCATTGCCCGTCAACTTTTACCAGTGTACGGTCACAATTCAGTTCCCCCGCCCCGGAGCCATGGCCGGGCAGGTCTACGATCACCATTTCGCCCTGCTGGCGCAGCCGGGCAATCGCCGAGTCGAGCTCGACATCCTGTTCGCCGTACGGCGCCAGCACGGCCTGCGGCGCATCCGGCAGGCTCAGTCCGCCGATCAGCTCGCGCAGGTCGAAACTGAAACCGGTAGCCGGGCGCGCGCGGCCGAATCTGCTGCCGACATCATCGTAACGGCCACCACGGGCGATACTGTTGGGCCAGCCCGGTGCATAGGCGGCGAATACCAGGCCGCTGTGGTAATTGGCGCCGCGCAGCTCGACCAGGTCGAAATACAGCTCCGCACCCTTGGCCTGCACCGCCCGGCCTATGGCCAGCAGCGCGTCCAGTGCCGCGGCAATCTGCGGCAGATCCGGCAAGAGCGTACGGGCGCGCCCGATCACTTCGGCACCGCCGTGCAGCGACGCCAGCGCGCCGAAACACTGCGCTGCCGCTAGCGACAGTTGCGCCAGCACATCGCGGGTAGTGGCTGCATCCTTGCCCTGCAGCGCGGCATACAGGGTCTGCTGCTGTTCGCCGACAATGCCGAAATGCGCCACCAGCGAGCGAAAAATACCGACGTGTCCGACGTCCAGCTGCACCTTGCTCACGCCAAGCTGACGCAACGCGTCCAGCAGCAGGCCGATGATTTCGGCATCGGCTTCGACACCGGCGTGGCCGTAAATCTCGGCCCCCACCTGCAATTGCTCGCGGCTGCCGAGCAGGCTGCCCGGCAAGGTATGCACCACGCTGCCGGCATAACACAGGCGCACTACGCCATTGCGATTGAGCAGATGCGCATCGATGCGCGCCACCTGCGGCGCAATATCGGCGCGCAACCCCATCTGCCGGCCGGACAACTGGTCGGTCAGCTTGAAGGTGCGCAAATCGAGTTCGCCGTCGGTTACCAGCGATTCGATGAATTCGATCAGCGGCGGGCTGACCAGCTGGTAGCCATGTACGTGGAACAGGTCCAGCAGGGCGCGCCGACGCTCTTCCACCAGCCGCGCTTCGGCGGGAAGAATGTCGGCAATGTATTCGGGTAACAACCAAGTATGCATGAACAAAAACTCTGTTTGCCGGTCAGCCGGCACAATACATCACAAACAGGCCGATCACGATCGATAACAGGCCCATGAAACGCAGCTGGCCGTCGTTGAACGAGATCAGGCGGCTGAACGTTTGTCTCCACATCTTCGGCAACAGGAACGGCATGGCCCCTTCCAGAATCAGCATCAGGGCCAGCGCGGGCAGAAGATGGTCAAGCATGAACTATTTGCCCGCTGCCTTGCCCGCGCTCTTCATGTATTTGAAAAACTCGGACCCGGGTTCGAGCACCAGCACATCCGCCTTACTGCGGAACGTCTGGCGGTAGGCTTCCAGGCTGCGATAGAACGAGTAGAACTCCGGATTCTGGCTGTATGACTGCGAATAGATCGCCGCGGCCTTGCCGTCGCCCTCGCCTTTCAGCTCCTGTGCTTTCCGGTAAGCGTTGGCAAGAATCACCTCGCGCTGGCGATCGGCGTCGGCACGAATCTTCTCCGATTCGGCAGCCCCTTCGGAACGCAGCTCGTTGGCAACCCGCTGACGCTCGGCACGCATGCGGTCGTAGATCGAACCGCTGACATTGCTCGGGAAGTCCACCCGCTTCAGGCGCACATCGATCACTTCGATACCCAGCTTGGCCGCGTCGCGATTCGCCTTGCGCCGCAGTTCCAGCATGATCTGCTCACGCTGGCCGGAAATCACGTCGGACACAGTGCGCGTACCGATTTCCTCGCGCAGCGCCGAATTGACGGTCTGGCGCAACCGGTTGGCAGCCAGCCGCTCGTCGCCGCCAAAGCTCTTGAAATAGGCCTCGACATCGACAATGCGCCATTTGACGAAGCTGTCTACCAGCACGTTTTTCTTTTCCGCGGTATTGAAGCGCTCCGGTTCATCGGCCTCGATGGTCAGAATGCGCTTGTCGAAATAACGCACGTTCTCGAACAGCGGCTTCTTGAAATGCAGCCCCGGCGTTTTCACCACCTGGGTAATCTGGCCGAACTGGATCACCATTGCATACTGGCGCTGATCGACACGGAACAGCCCCATCCACAGCAACATCACCGCCAGCAAGGCCAGCGCGAGCATGGGCATCAGTTTATTGGCTTGCATGTTCAGCGCCCCTCCCGTTCACGGCCGCGTACCACCTCGCGACTGCGCAGATTGTCGCCGACATTGGCTTCCGCACCGCGCGCAGCCTGTTCCGGCGCTGCGGCAACCGGCGCAGCGACAGGCGGAGCCGGCACCGGAGCTGCCGCTTGCGGGCCGGACAGCTGCATCAGCTTATCCAGCGGCAGGTACAGCAGGCTGTTGCCGCCCTTCTGGTCAACAACCACCTTGGTCGAATTACTCAATACCTGCTGCATGGTATCCAGATACAGGCGGTCGCGCGTTACCTGCGGCGCCTTGCTGTATTCGTTCAATATCTGCCTGAAACGGCTGACATCGCCCTCGGCCTGCGCCACCACACGCTGCTTGTGTGCATTGGCTTCTTCTTCCAGCCGCGCCGCCAGACCGCGGGCTTTCGGAATCACGTCGTTGGCATAGGCCTCACCCTCGCTCTTCAGGCGATCCTTGTCCTGCCCGGCTTTGACCGCATCGTCGAATGCGGCCTGCACCTGCTCCGGCGGCTGTGCGTTGGACATATTGACCTTGGCGATGGTGACGCCGGATTGATAACGGTCGAGCATCTGCTGCATCAGCCGGCCGGCACGGTCGGCAATCTCGGCGCGGCCTTCATTGAGAATGAAATCGATCGGGCTCTTGCCGACCACTTCGCGAATTGCGGTCTCGCCGACCTGCAATACCAGATCCTTGCCGTCCGGATCGCTATTGCGATTGTTGAACAGGAAGGCGCGCGGGTCCTTGACGTTGTATTGCACCGAGAATTGCAGATCGATGATGTTCTGGTCACCGGTAACCATCAGCGCTTCTTCGGCAACCTTGTTGTGACCGCTGTTGCGGTGACCGACCTCGATATTGCGCACCATGGTCAGGTTGACGATCTCGCGCGATTCGATCGGATACGGCCAATGCCAGTGCAGCCCCTGATCGGTGGTTTCGACATACTGGCCGAAACGCAGCACTACGCCGCGCTCGCGCGCATCGACCACATAGAAGCCGGTAGCCAGCCAGATACCCAGAACCAGCAGCGCCAGCAGGCCGGCGCCGCCGGCAAACAGTTTGGCCGAATTGTCGGGCAAGGGATTGCCGCCATTGCTGCCACCAAAGAATCCGGACAGCTTTTGCATCATTTTGCGCAAAATCTCGTCCAGATCCGGCGGGCCATCGTTACCTTTTTTGCCCCACTGTGGATCGTTTTGTGCCATTGATATCAGTCTACGGATTGTTCAGGATTGTACGAACGATGGTCATCGGTCGGTTCGGTCGAGTGTTGCTGTGCGAATTCCTTCAACGCACTGCGCAACAAGTCCAAACCTTCGCCAGTTATAGCACTCAAATGCACGGCGCGAATTCTACCATACTCATCGCGCTCAATCTTTGACGGCATTTCCTTCAGATCGATCTTGTTCCAGACCAGAATCTGTGGCAGATCGTCGGCGCCGATTTCCTTCAGTACCAGATTTACCTGCTCGACCTGCTGATCGCGCGCCGGGTGACTGCAATCGACCACATGCAGCAACAGATCGGCACGCAGCGTCTCTTCGAGCGTGGCGAGAAACGCTGCGACCAGCGAATGCGGCAACTGGCGGATAAATCCAACCGTATCCGACAGCACTACCGACAACTCGGAATCGATGAACAGCCGGCGGCTGGTGGTATCCAGCGTGGCAAACAACTGATTTGCCGCATAGGTATGCGCCTTGGTCAGGCGATTGAACAGCGTGCTCTTGCCGGCGTTGGTATAGCCGACAATCGATACCGACAGTTCGCCGGCCCGGTCGCGCCCGCGGCGCTGCACGGCACGCTGCTTGCGCAGTTTGTCCAGCTTGTCCTGCAGTAATTTGACGCGTTTGCCGATCAGGCGGCGGTCGGTTTCCAGCTGGGTTTCACCCGGACCACGCAGGCCGATACCGCCCTTCTGCCGTTCCAGGTGTGTCCAGCCGCGCACCAGGCGGGTAGATATATGTTTCAGCTGTGCCAGCTCAACCTGCAGCTTGCCCTCGTGGCTCTTGGCGCGCTGCGCGAAGATATCGAGAATCAGTGTGGTGCGGTCGATCACCCTACACTCCAGGCCACGCTCCAGATTGCGCTCCTGCGCCGGCGACAGCGCGTGATTGAAAATCACCACGTCGGCTTCATGCGCCCGCACCACGGCAGCGACTTCCTCGACCTTGCCGGAGCCGGCAAATGTTGCCGGGTCGGGCCGGCTGCGCTTGCCGCGCACCACGTCCAGCGTTTCGATGCCGGCACTGGCAGCCAGTTCACGCAGCTCTTCCAGCGAATCGAGATAGTCGGGATCACCGAAATCGAGGCAGACCAGTACCGCCCGGTCGCCACCTTGATGACGTTCAAACACTGATTAGGCTTTTCCGTAGAACAAAAACGATCAACGCACATTGACTAGTCAATGTGCGTTGTCTTTACGCCCCGGCCAGAATGGAATCAGGCGTCGCCAGCAGCGGCGTGAGCCGGCTGATCGTAGGGAATGCTGACCGAACGGGCGGGAACCACTGTCGAGATGGCATGTTTGTACACCATCTGGGTGACAGTATTCTTCAACAACACAACGTACTGATCGAACGACTCGATCTGGCCCTGCAGCTTGATACCGTTCACCAGATAAATAGACACTGGCACATGTTCTTTACGCAGGATATTCAGAAACGGGTCTTGTAACATCTGCCCTTTGCTGCTCATTATTTTTCTCCCAATTTAGGTGGTATCAAATTGCTAAATTCCGCTGCAACTTTACTTTAATTCACACGAATGCGCCAATCATTTGTTCGCGCTGCAACATTTTTTCCCGGAGCGAAAAGCTGCATTCTCAGCGTTCGGCAAACGGGTTGCCGGACACCTTGAACTGGATGCGCAACGGCGTTCCCTGCAGTTTGAACGAATCCATGAAACACCGCTCCAGATAACGCTTGTAGCTATCCGGCACCTGATCCAGCCCGGAGCCGTGAACCACGATGATCGGCGGGTTGACACCGCCCTGGTGCGCATAGCGCATTTTCGGCCGGTGCAGGCCATTGCGTGGCGGCTGCTGTTTTTGCACTGCAGCAAGCAACACGCGGGTCAGACGCGGTGTCGACAGATTCGCCGTTGCCGCCGCATAGGCGTCATCGATCGATTTGAACAACGCCGCCACTCCCTGCCCCTGCAACGCGGAAATGAAATGCAGCTTGGCAAACGACAGAAAACCGAGCTTGCGTTCCACCTCTCGTTTGATCCAGTCGCGCTTGTATTGTTCCAGCCCGTCCCATTTATTTACTGCCACCACCAGCGCACGCCCGGTTTCCAGCACAAAGCCGGCAATACTGGCATCCTGATCGGAGATTTCCTGCTGCGCATCGAGCACCAGCACCACTACATTGGCATCTTCGACCGATTGCAGCGTCTTGATCACGGAAAACTTCTCGATTGCCTCGGTCACTTTGCCGCGTCGGCGCATGCCGGCGGTGTCGATGATGGTGTAACGCCGGCCGGAGCGCTCGAAATCGATATAAATGCTGTCGCGCGTGGTGCCCGGCTGGTCGAATGCAATCACCCGCTGCTCGCCGAGAATACTGTTGACCAGTGTCGATTTGCCGACGTTGGGGCGGCCGACAATCGCGAATTTCGGATGCAGCGCCTCTTTTTCCTCGTCGCCCGCATCCGGCAGATCGTCCAGCACCAGATCGATCAGCTCGCGCACCCCCAGGCCATGCGCAGCGGAAACGCCGATCGGGTCGCCCAGACCAAGTTCGAAGAATTCGGCAGTGATCACGCCGAGATTCAGACCTTCGGCCTTGTTGACCGCCAGATATACCGGCCGGCCGGAGCGCCGCAAATGGTCGGCGATCACCTTGTCGTGTGCCGACAGGCCGTTGCGGCCATCGACCAGAAAAATCACCGCATCGGCCTCATCCACTGCCTGCAGTGTCTGCTTGGCCATTTCGTGGAAAATGCCATCCTTGGCAACCGGCTCGAAGCCGCCGGTATCCACTACCAGATAGGGTTTGCCGCCCAGTTTGCCGGTGCCGTAATGGCGATCGCGGGTAAGCCCCGGCATATCGGCAACGATCGCGTCACGGGTACGGGTCAGGCGATTGAACAGTGTAGACTTACCGACATTCGGTCGACCTACCAATACTATTGTCGGTTTCATGCAACACCTTTCATCTCCGGCCGGACGGCAACGTTTGCCGCCTCCTCGCGAGGGCCGGAACAACAGTCAAACTATTTGATTCCAAAAAGGAAAGTCCCGCCGTTGGCGGTCTGCGCCAGCAGTTTTTCCTGCGTTGGCTGCGGCGCAAAGCGCAGCGCCGAACCGTCGGTCTTGGCACGGCTCAGAAACGAACCGTCCTCGGTCGACAACAGGTGCAGGTAACCCTCGTAATCGCCCACGGCAACGAAGCGTCCCATCACCGCCGGAGCAGTTACAGCACGAGCATACAGGCGGCCCTGCTTCCACAGATTGCGGCCGTTCTGCTTGTCGAACGCCGAAATCGCACCCAGCTCGTCAGTCACGTAGACATTGCGCAAATCGATGCCGACACCGTAGCTGCTGCTGACGTCGCGCGCCCACAGTGGATTGCCGGTTTCGCCATCGACGCAGCTCAAACGCCCTTGATAGGCGACGGCACAGACCATGTGACCATCGCTAACCGGGCTGCTGGCAATATCCGCGATGCGTTCCAGTTCGGTGGCGCCGCGCGGTTGCGCGATCGCCGCTTCCCACAGGATTCCGCCGTCCGCCAGACTCAACGCCACCAGCTTACCTCCCGGCATGCCGACGATCACCTTGCGCCCACTGACCAGCACAGCCCCCTGAGCACGCAGAGTCAACGATGGCAAGGAACGCTGGTAGCTCCATTTGCGCGCGCCGTCGCGTGCATCCAGCGCCACGACACTGCCATCGTTGGCGCGCACCAGTACCAGGCCCGACGCCGCTTTGGGCGGAACCAGCACCTCGCTGCCCACGCGCGCAGTCCATTTCGGCTTGCCATCGAAGCCATAGGCCAGCACTTCGCCCTTGGCGGTGCCAACATACAGCGCCTGATCGTCGCCGCCAACGCCGGCCGACACCGGCTTGCCGGTCTTGATCGTCAGGACCTGCTTGCCGCCGGCAAATTCGTATCCCTCGATCACACCTTTGGCCGAAACCGCATAGACAATGCCCGCTTCGGATAGCCAGGGAACAAAGACAAATTCTTCCGCCGCACCGACACGATTACGCCACAGACGCTCCATCTGGTTAAATTCGGTGATCTTGGGCAACGGGGCCGGAATCGGCGCATTGTCGGTCGATGCGCACGCGCCCAGCAACAGACTGGCCAGCCCGGCCACCATCAAGGCGCGACAATGTTTCACTTATTGCCTCCCAGTGCATCGACCTTGAATTGCAAGAGCTGGTGCAACGGCGATTGCTTGTCAGCCTTGTTGATGGCTATTTCATAGGACTTGGCCGCCTCGGCAGTCTTGCCCTCCGCAAACAGGATGTCGCCTTTCAGATCGGCAAACAGCGCCAGGTAAGCTTCATCGGCTTTGTTTTCGAGTGTTTTCAGTGCCTCGGCATACTGCTTCTGATCCAGCTGCACCGCCGCCAGCCGCAAACGCAGCAGATCCTTCAGATCGTCTTCAGCCGTATTGTCCAACGCCCACTGCAGCTGGGTCTGCGCAGTTTTCAGATCCTTGCTGGCGATTGCCGTCTGCGCCAGCATCATCGCCGCACGCACTGCGTACGGCGTATTCTGGTAGTCGCTGCGCAGCTGCAGCGCCAGTGCCCTGGACTTGGCCGCATCGCCGGCCTTGACCGCCTTCTCCATACCGACATACAGATCCGACGCCGCTTCGGCACGCTTCTGCTTGTGGCCGTTCCACAGCTTGCTGCCGACCACCGCTGTCACGCCCACCAGCAGCGCGACCACGATCGGCGTACCCCAGCTTTTCCAGAATGCCTTGAGATTCGCTATCTGTTCCTGTTCCTGCAGATCGTATGCTGCCATTTCAATCCTCTGTTTGCCTTATGTATGCCGCAGCTTCAGCCAACGCCAGCGTTTGCTGCGCACCTTCGCCGCGTAGCGGCTTGATGCTGAGTTTCTGCGCTGCCACCTCGTCGTCGCCGATGATGACGGCAACACGGGCACCGCTGGCGTCGGCCTTGCGCATCTGCGACTTGAAGCTGCCGCCGCCGCAGTGCATCTGTACTGCCAGTCCAGCCCGGCGCAGTTCCTGCGCCGCCTGCAGTGCGAATCCGGTCGCCGTGTCGCCAAAGCAGGCAATGTAAGCATCCGGCGCCGGCTGCGCCAGTTCCTGCCCCTGTTCGCGCATCAACAGCAGCAGGCGCTCGATACCCATACCGAAACCGCAGGCCGGTGTCGGCTTGCCGCCGAGCATCTCCACCAGCGTATCGTAGCGGCCGCCGCCACATACAGTGCCTTGCGAACCGAGTTCGGTTGTCACCCACTCGAACACGGTCAGATTGTAATAATCCAGCCCGCGCACCAGCCGTGGGTTGATGACGAAATCGATACCGGCCTGGCGCAACAAGGCTTGCAGGCCGTCAAAATGCAGCCGCGATGCATCACCGATAAAATCGATCAACTTCGGTGCCGCCTCGACCAGTGCCTGCAGCTCGGGATTCTTGGTATCCAGCACGCGCAGCGGATTGCTGTGCAGGCGGCGGCGCGAATCTTCGTCCAGCTGCTCCTGATGCGCCTCAAGATAGCGAATCAGCTGTTCGCGATGAGCAGCGCGCTCGTCGGCCGAGCCAAGCGTATTCAGCTGCAGCTGAATGTTGCGCAAACCCAGACGTTGCCACAGATCGGCCGTCATCAGGATCAGTTCGGCATCGACATCCGGGCCATTGAAGCCGAGCGCCTCGACACCAACCTGGTGGAACTGACGGTAGCGCCCCTTTTGTGGCCGTTCGTGGCGGAACATCGGACCTGTGTAATACAGGCGCTGCGGGCCCTGATGCAGTAAATTGGCTTGCAGCACCGCGCGCAGGCACGATGCGGTGCCTTCCGGACGCAATGTCAGCTTGTCGCCGTTGAGCGAATCCTCGAAGCTGTACATCTCCTTTTCGACAATATCGGTCACTTCGCCGATAGAGCGCACGAACAGGTCGGTTTTTTCCACAATCGGGGTACGGATGTTGCGATAGCCGTAGGCATCGGCCCACTCGCGCACAATGGCTTCGAAGCGCAGCCACCAGACCGAATCTTCCGGCAGGATGTCGTTCATGCCGCGAATGGCTTGAATCGGATTACTCATTCAATACAGTCTTTTTACTTGGTTTCGTGTTTCGGTTCATGCCGGCTTGATCGGGATGATCTTGCCGGCAGCCGCCTGATCCAGTCCGAGCTGGCGGCGTAATTCGATCTTGGCGCGCACTTGGCGCTCCATTTCATCGGCGATGTCGTTGGCATCTACCTTGTGACTCGGTTTGCCATCGACGTAAAACAGGTTCGGGCTACCGCCAGCCACGCCGAGATCGGCCTCCCTGGCTTCGCCCGGACCATTTACCACACAGCCGATCACAGCCACGTCGAGGTGCTCGGTAATGTCTTCCAGGCGCTGCTCCAGCAGGTTGACGGTTTTGATTACATCGAATTCCTGGCGCGAGCACGACGGGCAAGCGATGATGTTCACCCCCTTGTTGCGCAAATGCAGCGACTTGAGGATATCGAAACCGACGCGCACTTCTTCGACCGGATCGGCCGCCAGCGATACGCGAATGGTATCGCCGATACCCTGTGCCAGCAGCATGCCCAAGCCGATTGCCGACTTCACCGCACCGGAGCGGAAACCGCCCGCTTCGGTGATCCCCAGATGCAGCGGCTGCTCGATTTGCTGCGCCAGCAGCTTGTAGGCTTCGACCGCCATGAACACTTCGGACGCCTTGACGCTGACCTTGAAGTCGTGGAAATCCAGCCGGTCGAGGATTTCGACATGGCGCATTGCCGATTCCACCAGCGCTTGCGGCGTCGGCTCGCCATATTTTTTCTGCAGATCCTTTTCCAGCGAACCGGCGTTGACTCCGATACGGATCGGAATGCCATGATCCTTGGCCGACTGCACTACCGCACGCACGCGGTCTTCACGGCCGATATTGCCAGGATTGATACGCAGGCAATCGGCGCCAAGCTCGGCAACCCGCAACGCGATCCTGTAGTCGAAATGGATGTCGGTCACCAGTGGCACCGGCGAACGCTTGCGGATGGCGCCAAACGCCTCGGCAGCCTCCATCGACGGCACCGACACACGCACGATATCGGCACCTGCCTTGGCGGCGCGCTCGATTTGCGCCACGGTGGCATCGACGTCGCAGGTTTCGGTATTGGTCATGGTCTGCACCGAAATCGGCGCATCGCCGCCGACCAGCACACTGCCAATACGAATCTGCCGGCTTTTGCGCCGGGGAATGGTTACGTGAAACATGATACAGCCCGCTAGCAAAACCGGCGCTTAATTGCGCCGGCCCCTTGAAATCATTCGAGTTTTAGACGCGCCACATTGATTTTGACATGGCCACCCCGATAACCGGCAGGCCATTATAGAAGAGTTTGACCTGCGCCGCATTGCCGATCACCAGCTTGAACGGCGGTTTGCCACTGAGCGTATCTTCCGCTCCCGGTTTGTACAGCTTGGATGCCACCTTGTTGCCGTCGGCATCGCGGATATCCACCCAGGAATCGCCTTCGAACGTCAAGCGCAACTGCCCTGCCCCATCCGCACCGGTGGATGCCGGCACAACGGAAACAGGAGCGGCAGCACCGGTCGTGCCGGCAGCAGCCTCACCGGCCGGAGCCGCCACCGCCGGAGCCACGGTTGAGCCGGATGCGGCAGCCGCCGGTGCCGCAGTATCTGCCGGTGCAGCCGGAGCCGTTGACGCAGCGGCATTCGCTTCAGCCGGCAGCTCCGGTTTCGCTGTTTCCACAGCCGGAGTCGGCGTGCTGGCAGGCGCCAGCGTCAATTCCGGCTCGAGGCTGGACTGGTGCACCAGCAACGCACCACCGCCTGCCAGCAATGCAGCCAGCACCAGAGCGGCAATCAGCTTTACCGGCACGCGCCGTGGGCGCAGATAGCCGGAACGTTGCGGCAACTTGACCAGTTGCGGCGCCCTAGGCTCTGCCGGGGGGTCGCTGGCGCGCAGCTGCGCCAGTGTTTGCGGCCCGGCATCGAGATAGGCCAGGATCGGGTCAGGATCGATATCGAGTACGCGCGCATAATTGCGCACAAAGCCACGCACAAACGTCAGCCCTGGCAATTCGGAGAAATTGTCAGCCTCCAGCGCCTCGATCTGCCGACGCGACAACTTGAGTTTGCCCGCCACATCCTCCAGGCTCATTCCCTTGGCTTCGCGTGCCTTGCGCAACAACGAGCCGGCACTGGCCGGGCCGTTCTCCACCACTACGTCTGCATCCATCATCAGGGCTGTCCGTTGAGCATTTCTGCTGCTTCTTTGGATTCGGGGAATTGCTTCTTCAGCTTATTGGCATAGTCCAATTCGGCGTCCTTGTCACCAAGCCGACGCTCGACCCGAACCCCGAGCCAGAGCGCTTCGGCAGTGGGTTCGGCAATCCGGTTCAGGCGCGACAGATACCGGCGCGCATCGCCCGGCTTGCCGGCCCTGAAGCTTTCGTTGGCCAGATTCCACAAGGCCGGCGGGTAATCCGGCTTCAGCTTCAGCGCCTTGTCGAAAAATGTCAACGCACCATCAAAGTCACCACTGCGCATCGAGCACACACCGGCACTGACCAGTGCCTTTTCCGGCGCCTCGTACAGAGGATTGCGCAGCGCGGCGCGGAAGTATTTCAGCGAATCCTTGGCCCGGCCACGCTCGCACAAAAACCAGCCGTAATTGTGATTCAGATCGGAGTCGGCCGGCTGGTAGTCCAGGCCGTTGCGAAATGCCTTGTCGGCTTCGTCGTCTTCCTTGAGTTCGGCATTGATCAATGCCAGAACGTTATAGGCTGCGGCATGGTCACGCTTGGCCTTGATCGCGATATTCGCTTCTTCCAGTGCGTAACCGTACTGGCCGCGCAGGAAATACTGGGTTGACAGTTCGGTATGAATTTTCGCCCGATTGAGGTCCCTGTCTTCATCGGCCCCGGCGGTCTGCACCAGCGCCACACAACACAGCAACGGCCAGACAATCCGGCGCAGAATCATGCACGAATCTCCACAATGCGCCGAAGCTGGCGCTTGGTCTTGTCTTCGACCTGACCGGCCAGCTGGCCGCAAGCCGCATCGATATCGTCGCCGCGCGTCTTGCGCGTGGTTACAACATAGCCTGCCTGCTGCAGAATTTCACGGAAACGACGAATCGCATCGTTACCGGAACGCTGATAGCCGGAATTCGGGAACGGATTGAACGGAATCAGGTTGAATTTGCACGGCACATCGCGCACCAGCGCCACCAGCTGGCGCGCATGCTCGGCGGTGTCGTTGACGCCATCGAGCATGACATATTCGAAAGTCACAAAGTCGCGCGGCGCTTTTTCCATATAACGCACGCAAGCCGCCATCAGCTCTTTCAGCGGGTACTTCTTGTTGATCGGCACAATTTCATCGCGCAGCGCATCGTTGGGCGCATGCAGGCTGACTGCCAGCGCTACCGGCAAATCGTCTCTCAGGCGATCCATCGCCGGCACCAGACCGGACGTAGACAGTGTCACGCGGCGGCGTGACAGGTTGTAGGCATTGTCTTCGAGCATGATGCGCATCGCCCGCACCACGTTTTCGTAATTTGCCAGCGGCTCGCCCATGCCCATCATCACCACATTGCTGACGATGCGCTCACCCTTCGGATCACGGCCGAGAGCCTTGTTGGCCCACCACAGCTGGCCGATGATTTCGGCCGTAGTCAGGTTGCGGTTGAAGCCCTGCCGGCCGGTGGAACAGAACGTGCATTCCAGCGCACAGCCCACCTGCGATGATACACACAGGGTGCCGCGACCGTCGTCGGGAATGAAGACGGTCTCGACCCCGTTACTGGCACCGACGTTGAGCAGCCACTTGCGGGTGCCATCGTCGGATTCCTGCCCGGTGATCATTTCCGGTACGCGAATTTCCGCCTGCACCTGCAGCTTTTCGCGCAGGCTCTTGGCGATATCGGTCATTGCGTCAAAGTTGTCGGCGCCGAAATGATGCATCCAGCGCAACACCTGTTTGGCGCGGAACGGCTTTTCGCCGATCGACGCGAAATATTCGGTCAAACCATCGAGATCGTAATCGAGCAGGTTATTTGCCATGATTTCCTGCTTAGCGGCCGTAAACTTCCGAAGCGGCAAAGAAGTAGGCGATTTCAATCGCGGCATTCTCGGCGCTGTCGGAGCCATGGACGGCGTTGGCATCGATCGAATCGGCGAAATCGGCGCGAATGGTGCCTTTTTCCGCTTTCTTCGGATCGGTAGCGCCCATCAGGTCGCGGTTTTTGGCGATGGCGTTTTCGCCTTGCAGAGCCTGGATCATTACCGGGCCCGACACCATGAAATCAACCAGATCCTTGAAGAAAGGACGCTCTTTGTGCACTGCGTAGAAGCCTTCCGCTTCAGCGCGCGACAGGTGTTTCATTTTTGCTGCGATTACTTTCAGACCGGCACTTTCAAAGCGGGTGTAGATCTGACCAATTACGTTTTTTGCCACCGCATCAGGTTTAACGATCGACAGAGTGCGTTCAATAGCCATTCAAATCTCCATAAAATCAATACATAACAAAGAAAACTGAAAGTTTATTTTACGTTCGCCATGCAACTGCTTATAAAATAAACGCGACCCGCAATTTTAGCACAGCCTGATTTGGGGCGACAGTTGGCATAATTCAAGAGGTGACAAGTCGATGGCGGAAAACGAAAAACAGCCCGATCCGGAACTGGAGAAAGAACAGAGCGAAATCCGGCAGCGCCTGATCCGGCGTGTCGTAATTGCCGTCGGCCTGGTCGGCGCGGCGGCGATCAGCCTGCCGTTGCTGGACAAATTCAAATCCAACCCGGAAGTCAAACTGGCTCCACCACCCGCAAGCGACGGACAGACCACGCGCATCATTCCGGCACCGGGCAAAGCCGAACCACCGCCGTCCGAGCCGGAGAAGACAGCCGAAGCCGGCACCACGAAACCTGCGGCAGCGCCGGCAGGCACACCGCCAGCAGCCACAGAACCCGACACCGCCAAACCGGCCGCAGCGCCCGCTGCCGCGCCGGCAAAGAGTGCAGCGCTACCGGCAACCGGCGAGCCCAAAACAGTCGCTCGTCCGAGTACCGCTACCGAAGAGAAACAAGCCCCGCCGCCGCCGGTAGTTGCCGCACTCCCCAAGAGCACACCGGTGACGACCTTAGCGACCAAACCGGCTGAACCGGCCAGCCATAAACCGGCACTGGTCGAACCGGACAAGCCGGAAGCGCCACTGAAGCCGCAAGTGCTGCCAGCACAAGCCCCCAAAGAAACACTGGCACCGGAAAAACCGGCGGCCAGCGAAATCCCGTTGCTACCGCGCAACAAGGTGGCGCAAGGCCAGGGCTATACAGTGCAACTCGGGGTATTTGCCAACTACGCCAACGCACAGGCGCTACAGCAAAGACTGGCATCCAATGGCATCAAGGCACACATGGAAACACGCGTCCAGCTCGGGCCGTTCCAGGACAAACAGGAGGCGGAAGCTGCCTACAGGAAAATCAAGCAGCTTGGATTGCCGGCGGTCCTGGTAGGTCAGTGAGCCGAGCGCGCGCGCTGCAGACAGGCACAAACCCGGTCGGCGGCAAGCAGGGTGCGTGGCGTGAAGCGCGACAGCCAGTCGGCTTCCACCACACACATCTGCCGCTGCCGTACCGCACTGATCTGTGACCAGCCGCGCCACTGCCGCCACAGAGAGGCGTCCGCCGCAGCGCCTGGCGCCAGCAATACCTGCGGATCGGCGCGCAGCACGGACTCGACCGAAACCAGCGGCGTCAATACCGGCGCCGAGCCAAACACATTTACACCGCCGCACAGGCGTACCATGTCGCCGATCACATGGGCATTGCTGACTGTTGTCAACGGCTGATCCCAAATCTGCGCAAACACCCGTACCGGCGCCGCGCCAGCATACCTGGCACGCAATTGTGCCAGCTGACGCCGATAGTCTGCCGCAGCCCGCTCGGCAACCGCGGCACTATCGGCGAGCACGCCCAGACGCTGGATGCTGCCGGCAACATCGTCGAGCCGTTCCGGCTGCGACCAGAATACCGGAATCCCCATGCGCTGCAGCGGCCCGAGCAACGCCGCCTGATTGCCCGTGGACCACGCCAGCACCAGATCCGGTTTGAGCTGCAACACCGCCTCGACATCCAGACCGGCGTAATCGCCAACCACCGGCAACTGGCGCGCAGCGGCAGGATAATCGCTAAAGCGCGCCACACCGACCAAGCGCTCTCCGGCACCGGCAGCAAACAACTGCTCGGTCAGATGTGGCGCCAAGCTGACGATGCGCCTGGCCGGCGCCGGCAACACCAGCGTACGGCCGGTATCGTCAACCACGCGCAGCGGTGCCGCACGTGTGGTGCCGCTCAGCAGCACAAGCGCCAGCAGCACTTTAGCGGAAACGGTAGTCGACACCGACAAATCCACCGCGGCCAGCCGTGTTATACCCCTCGGCGACCACATATTTACGATCGAACAGATTGGTTGCACGCATCTGCAACGAAAGGCGCGGCTGGATTTCGGACTTAATCCCCAGATCGACCAACGCATAACCCGGTAGACGCGCACCATCGGTATCGTGGCGCTCACCCACCGCACGCAGCTCGCCATCCAGACTCCAGCCGGCAATCAGGTAGCTGGCGCCGAATCCGCCAAAACGCCTGGCGCGTCGCGGCAACACGCTATCGGTAGCAACATCGCGCGGATCCTGCCAGTTCATATCGGCACGCAAATCCAGCGCCGCCAACCGGACCTGACCTGACCACCCCAGACCGCGCAGGTCGGCCTGTTTCAGGTTGGCAGGACGATAAGCGGCATCGAGCGCGATCAGATCGTCCACCAGATTGCGGAACAGCACGGCACGGGTGCGTACGCCGGCGCGTGCATATTCAACACTCAGCTCACGATTGGCAGAGGTTTCCGGCTTCAGATCGGGATTGCCAAAATACGGGTAATACAGATCGTTGAACGAAGGTGCGCGGAATGCCGTCGCATACCCGGCGGCAAAACGCAGCGGCGCCAGCTGCAGAGCATAGGCGACGCTGCCGGTGGTCTTGCTGCCGAACTGGGAATTGTCGTCGTGCCGCACCGCAGCATCGAACGCATGCACCGAATACTGGCGCTGCGCGGCCAGCCAGACGGAACGGATAATGCGACTGGAGCGATCATACTCCTCGGTTGAATCGATCTGCTGATTCAGCCCCTCCAGCGCCAGCGACCACTTGGTACCAGCGACAGTGACATCGTTCTGCCAACTCAGCTGCCGCTGGCGAGTACGAAAGCGGCTCTCGCTCAGGCCACCGCTATCCTTGTAACTATCGACCCCCTCGCCCACGGTTACAGTACTGAGCCATGCCTGATTCAGCTGATTGCGGCTGACCAGCGAGCGCGATGCGAGCTGCTGCTCAATGCGGTAATTCCACTCGGCCGAACCGGAAATCGGATTAAAGGTTACTGGATCGTATGCGCTGCCGGCGTCGTATTGCACCCGGCCACGGGATTCGAGCAGATTCAGGCTCAGCTCCTGCCCCGGCATCCATTCGTGACTCGCAGCCAACGACACGGAACGGCTCTGCAATCCGTCATCATCGGAACCGAACAGCCCCCACGGATGCGACTCATTGCTGGCAGAAAAACCGCGATAATTTTCCGCACTGACATTCAGCGCCAGCCGCGACTTGGCCGAGCCGGCAGCGAGACTGGCATGCGCCTGGCGCAAACCGTCGCTACCGATGCCGACGCCGGCACCGAGCTGATCGCGTCCGGCAGCGGCACGGGTAAACACCTGCACCACGCCGCCAATCGCATCGGCGCCATAGCGCGAACTGGCCGGGCCACGCAGCACCTCGATGCGCTCCACCTGGTCCAAAGGCAGCTTTTCCAGCGCCGCACCGCCACTGGTAGCGGAATTGACACGTACGCCATCGATCAGCACCACGGTCTGCGAGGAATTGGCCCCACGCAGGAAAATCGAACTCAGCTGACCGCGCCCGCCATTAGTGGAAATCTCGACGCCGGGAACAGTCTGCAATATATCGGTGACGCTACCACCGGCAAATTCATCGATCTGTTTGCGGCTAATCACGCTGACATCGGCAACCACCGACGACAGTGGCTGCGGCAACCGGGTGGCGGTCACGGTAACCGGATCAAATTCAACAGGCTCGGCAGCCAGCACGACCGAACAAGGCAAGGCCGCCAGTACAGCGGCAATCAGGGATGGGCGAAACATGAAAGGAACTCCTGCACGCATCCGCCCCACGCGGATGCAGTTTGAATGCCACAGGAGCCAAAGCCCGGCAGGCGGCCAGGCTACAGGTTCGAATCGACACCCCGCGACTCCTGCACACCTCGGGCCGGTCTCCGGGCTTACGAGCACCCTGCGCCCAACCGCCTTCCCGGAAATCCAGTCCAGTGGCACGATGATCGGGCACTACTCGCTTACCGTTGCGGGGGCAGCACAGGCATTGCACCTGTTTCCCGTTTCACCCGGCAGACCATTCTGCGGGCACCCAAGGCGGGGCGGAGTATAAGCGCTGAATGAAATAGCAGCAATAAAAAAACCCGATCGCACGGATCGGGTTTTTTGCAGACTGACCAGCGGCTCAGGCCATCGCCTTGATCGCGGCAGACAGGCGGCTCTTGTGACGAGCGGCCTTGTTCTTGTGGAAGATTTCCTTGTCTGCAATACGGTCGATGATGCTCACCGACTCCTGAAATACGGTTTGAGCTGCAGCTTTATCGCCAGCTTCGATAGCTTTCAGAACTTTCTTGATTGCGGTACGGAAAGCGGAACGCTGCGAAGCATTGCGCGCACGGGCGATGTCCGCCTGGCGAGCACGCTTTCTTGCTTGTGCGCTGTTTGCCATGTTAGTCGACTCCTAAATTTGGCGTATTCGAAAAACGGTGGATCATACGGCTTATCGCCAAACAATGCAAGAATCGCTTATCATTCGGCGCAATTTCCATTTCCGCCTACTGTCAGACAATGAATCTCCTCAAGGCACTGGCCGCGGTCAGCAGCATGACGCTCCTGTCACGGGTTCTGGGCTTTATCCGCGACGCCATCATCGCCCGGGTATTTGGTGCCGGCTTCGCAACCGATGCCTTTTTCACCGCGTTCAAGCTACCCAACCTGCTACGCCGGATTTTTGCCGAGGGTGCATTCTCGCAAGCGTTTGTACCGGTACTGGCGGAATACAAGAACCAGCGTAGCGAGCAGGAAACCCGGCTGCTGCTGGATCACGTCAGCGGCATCCTGGCACTCGCACTGGCAATAGTCACGACGCTCGGCATTATCGCCGCACCGTGGGTGATTTACGCCACGGCCCCCGGCTTTGCCGCCAGCGCGGAAAAATTCGATCTGACGGTGCAACTGCTGCGCATTACCTTTCCCTATATCCTGTTCATTTCCCTGGCATCGCTGGCCGGGTCGATACTCAATACCTATAACCAGTTTTCGATTCCGGCATTCACGCCAACGCTGCTCAACATCTCGTTCATTGCCTGTTCGCTGCTGCTCGCGCCCTACTTCCACCCGCCAGTACTGGCACTGGCCTGGGCGGTATTCATCGGCGGCATATTGCAGCTTGGCTTCCAACTGCCCTATCTGGCAAAAATCCGCATGCTGCCGCGTCCACGGCTGGACTGGAGCGATCCGGGCGTGCGTCGCATCATGACCAAAATGGGGCCGGCAATTTTCGGCGTCTCGGTCGGCCAGATCAGCCTCGTCATCAACACCATTATTGCCTCATTCCTGGTCAGCGGCAGTGTGTCATGGATGTATTACGCCGACCGGCTGATGGAATTTCCGACCGGCATTCTCGGTGTAGCGCTCGGCACCATCCTGCTACCCAGCCTGTCGAAGCATCACAGCAACAACTCGAACGAAGAGTATTCACGCCTGCTCGACTGGGGGCTGCGACTGTCGTTCCTGCTGTCGCTGCCAGCCTCGGCCGCGCTGGCGGTACTGTCCGGACCGCTGATTGCAACGCTGTTCCAATATGGCAAATTCGGCATTCACGACCTGCAGATGACGCAACAAGCGTTGATTGCATACAGCATTGGCCTGATGGGACTGATTCAGGTCAAGATTCTGGCACCGGGTTTTTATGCACGGCAAAACGTCAAAACGCCGGTAAAAATCGCCGTGATCTCGCTTCTGGCGACACAGGCAATGAACCTGCTGTTCATCTGGCAACTGCGACATGCCGGACTGGCGCTTTCTATCGGACTTGGTTCCTGTATCAACGCCACACTGCTATATCTGAGCCTGCGGCGCCATGGCATCTATTCTCCCCAGCCGGGCTGGGGTGCCTTCATGCTGAAAACGGCGCTGGCCACACTGCTGATGTGCGCTGCATTGTGGTGGGCGGCAGACTGGGCCGGCCCATGGCATAACGGCGGGTTGACTTATCGCTCGCTCAAGCTGTTCGGCGTCATCATCCCTGGCGTGGCGATCTACTTCGGTGCACTGGCAGCACTTGGTTTCCGGCCGCAGCACTTCATGCGCCGGGAACAATAAGCCGGGCCGTCCCCAACACAAACAACAATGCCGGCAAAAAAACGCCCAGCAACAGCTCTTGGGTGAGTTCAA
>CALMFQ010000064.1 GCA_937863215.1 uncultured Pseudomonadota bacterium | reverse complement strand
GTGAATGAACTGTGCCCGCCGCTGCCGGCGGGCACAGCCGGCTCAGAACCAGAATTTCGCGTTTACGCCATAGTGATCGCCATCGACCGAATCGAAACTGGTATCGTGCGGCTTGTACTTGATCTTGACGAAACGCAGGCCGAACGTGACCTGCTGATTGGGTGAATAGCCATATTCGACGATTCCGCCCGCTGCATCCTTGAACTTGAAGCTGGTGTCGTCCGAAGCACCGAGCGTGGGTGCAAAATCGTAGCGCAGCCCGACGCCAAGCGAATGCCGGTCAAAGCGGATCGATGGCAGAACCTCCAGCGGGTAGCGCACGAAATAGGCACTGACATCCTTGGTGCCGGTAGCCAGATCCTTACCGTTGGTCGAATCGTAGTGGTAGCCGAAAGTCATCTGCAGCATCAACGGCGAGTTGGCCGGGCGCAGGCGCACGCCGGCATCCACCTGAAACAGCCTGCCGGCACGGATGTTTTCGCTCTGCGCCAGCTCGCCGTTGTGGAATACATGAACCGTGCCCAGTTCATCGCCGCCCATGGTCACTCCGAATCCGCCACCGAATTGCCATGCCGAAGCATCGCCATCGGCCGCCCCGGCCAGCAACGGACAAAGCAGCAGCGCTGCACCACATGCTTGCTTGATCATGCCTGTTTCCCTGCAATTTATCCCGATGGACTCAGTATATTCGAAGTCAGCGCAAGATTCCGCCGAACACGGGTTGTGCCGCCTATACTAGAATTTGAATTCGCCAACCATTCCGGCCGTCGTGCCAGCGCACCATGATCAAGAAAATCGATGCAAAGCAGCTCAAGATAGGCATGTACATTCATGATCTGTCCTGCGACTGGATGTCACATCCATTCCTGATCAGCCAATTCAAGCTCAAATCCGAAGCTGAAATCGAAAAGATCATCAATGCCGGCATTCACGATGTCTACATAGACACCAGCAAGGGACTCGATGCAGCCAATGCGCCGACCGAAGACGAGGTAAAACGCGACCTGCATGCCGAAATGCTGCAGCTGGCAGGCGAAAAACCGGCGCCGCAGATTCGTCTGACGGTTGCCGAAGAAATGGAGCGCGCGCGCCAGATCAAGAGCCAGGCACACCAGCTGGTGCGTAACGTAATGCAGGATGCGCGGCTGGGCAAGGCGGTGGAGCTGGAGCAGGTCGAGCCGGTGGTGGAAAGCATTACCGAGTCGATCCTGCGCAACTCCGGTGCGCTGATCGGGCTGATGCGCATCAAGAACAAGGACGATTACACCTTCCTGCATTCGGTCAGCGTCTGTACGCTGATGGTGGCATTCTGCCGCTCGGTCGGGCTGGACAACGAAACCACGCGCCAGGCCGGCTTGGGTGGCCTGCTGCACGATACCGGCAAGGCACTGGTGCCGGATGAGATACTCAACAAGCCGGGCCGGCTGACCGACGAGGAATTCGACATCATCCGCAAACATCCGGGCGATGGGCATGAAATTCTGCTGAAAACGCCACAGATCGGCCCGATTCCGCTCGATATCACGCTGCATCACCACGAACGCATGGATGGCAGCGGCTATCCGCACAAATTGCCGGGCAGCGAGATTTCCACCCTGGCGCAAATGGCGGCAATCGTCGATGTCTACGATGCGATCACCGCCGATCGCTGCTATCACAAGGGCATGTCGGCAACCGACGCGCTGCGCAAGATTTTCGAATGGAGCAAATTCCATTTCAATCCGCAATACGTGCAGGCATTCATGCGCTGTGTCGGCATTTATCCAACCGGCACTCTGGTACTGCTCGAATCCGGCAAACTCGGCGTAGTGACCGAACAGCATGAAAGCAATCTGCTGCAGCCCAAGGTGAAAGTATTTTTCAGCGTCAAATCAAACGCCTACGTTACGCCACATGAAATCGACCTGTCGCGGCCCATGGGCAAGGGTGGCGCGGACAAGATCGTCAGCCACGAAAGCCCGGAAAAATGGCGCGTCGATCCGCTGCGTTTCCTCGGCAATAGCTGAACGGCGAATCCGGGCATCATCGAGACAAAAACGGGCACAACAGGCGCCCGTTTTTCATTTTCACCGCATGCGCGGAAAAAAATCGTTATGCCGGAAAACTATTGCAATCAACCGCCGTCAAATTACCGTTTGATAATTGCGAATTACTTGTTGCATGATAATGGTATTTTCAGGACATCCGAATCGTATGAAATATTATTCCGCTACGTTATTGCTGCTGCTGGCAGGCAGCGCCCTCGCCGATGAACCTGCCGCCAGCCCGGCTGCACCACGCAAACTGGAAGGCATTCTCAGCGTCGGCTACACCTATGGCGGCGACACCCTGCCCGACGTCAAACTGGTTGGCAGCAGCGTATCGACGTTGCGCTCCGGTACCGGCATCCTTGCCGCTGGCGGCGGCATCTGGCGCCCGCTTCCGGCGCTCGGGCTGCAGGGAACATTCGGCTACCATTTCCATGCGGTGACACACGATGGCGGCACCGCCTACTTCACCCGTTATCCGCTGGAAATCACGCCGTTCGTCTATCTCGGCGACAAGGCGCGTATCGGTGCCGGCTGGCGTCACAATTTCAAGCTCAAGTACGACGGCCGCTACAACAAGAGCCCGAGTATCGAATTCGACCAGTCGAACGGTCTGGTTGCCGAAATCGGCTTTCAGTACCAGCCGGATGTCTGGTTCAACCTGCGCTACGTCAACGAAACCCTGTACGCACGGCCGTTCGATTTCAACGGCGTCCAGCATGAAATGGGGCCAACCAAAGCTGCGCATTACGGCTTCAGTTTCGCCCACACGTTCTGAGCGTGACTGACAGCGGGCGGCAGAGGCACGCTATTCGTGCCGTGCGCCGCCCGGAATCTGCCCGAAACCTTGCTGCGCAACCCTGATCGGGGCTGCATAGCAAGATCGTGAACAGCCTCTCAGCTTGCTGGCTGTCGCAACTGGCGTAGCCAGAAGCGTGCCGGGTCGAGCGCATCGGCAAGATCGCGTTCGACGATCCACGGGTCGCCAGCGATCTGATCTGCCAACAAGTCGGCGCAAATGCCGGCCCAGGCCAGTCCGCGCGATCCCAATGCGATCAGGCTG
>CALMFQ010000063.1 GCA_937863215.1 uncultured Pseudomonadota bacterium | reverse complement strand
GCAACCTCTATTCCGACGTGGCGCTGGTACGCCAGATCGGCGAATACATCATCAGTGCCGGCGGCAAACGGCTGCGGCCGATGCTGGTATTGCTGTCGGCCGGGGCGTTCGGCTATCGGGGCAGCGCGCAGCACGAGTTGGCGGCAGTGGTGGAATTCATTCACACCGCGACACTGCTGCACGACGATGTGGTGGATGAGTCCGATCTGCGGCGCGGCCGCAAGACCGCCAATGCGATGTTCGGCAACGCCGCCAGCGTGCTGGTCGGCGATTTCCTCTACTCGCGCGCCTTCCAGATGATGGTGCGGGTCGGCAGCATGCGGGTGCAGGAAGTGCTGGCAGAGGCAACCAATGTGATTGCCGAAGGCGAAGTGCTGCAGCTGATGAACATCCACAATGCCGATATCGACGAAGCCGATTACATGCGGGTGATCCAGTACAAGACCGCCAAGCTGTTCGAAGCCGCCACCAGGCTCGGCGCGATCATCAGCAACGCAACACCGGAACAGGAAAACGCGATTGCCGAATACGGCATGCTGCTCGGCACCGCATTCCAGATTGTCGATGACGTGCTCGATTACACCGGCGACGCGGCGGCAATCGGCAAGAATCTCGGCGACGACCTGGCCGAAGGCAAACCTACCCTGCCGCTGATCTATACCATGCAGCGCGGCAACACCGAACAGGCAGCGCTGGCGCGCAAAGTGATCGAACAGGGCGGGCGCGACGATTTCGACGCCATTGTTGCCGCAGTACGCGACTGCGGCGCGCTGGAAGCGGCGATGACAACGGCGGAAAACATCAAACAACAGGCAATTCGCTGTCTCGATGCAATTCCCCCTTCACAATTCCGCAATACGCTGCTAGAATTGTCAGTCTTTGCAGTTGACCGAAAATCTTAAGTCAACCAAGGCAAATCGGAGTGTAGCTTAGCCTGGTAGAGCGCTACGTTCGGGACGTAGAGGCCGGAGGTTCGAATCCTCTCACTCCGACCAGTTTAGAAAAACCGCACAGTTCGCTGTGCGGTTTTTTGTTTTTTCCTCCGCTCAAGCCTGGCGGTGCGACAACAGACTCATTCCTGCGACCAGCTGCGCACCCGGCCGGTGTCGATGTGCACGAACTGTTCGCGCGGATAGTAGCCGACACCGCCCACGCCCAGCATCAACGCCACATCGCGCAGATCGGCCAGCGCCACGCCGGGAATGCGGATATCGATTGCCTTGCCTTCCATATGCAGGCTGCGGGTTGCCACACCGCCGCCACGCGTGTTGCGCAAGGTGGCATTGGTAGTCGGGCAACGATAGCCGGAAATCACCTGCAACGACTGTTCATCGCAACCAAGCGTCTGGCGGATGCGGAACAGCAGTTCGAACAGCTGCGGATCGATCAGGCCGATTTCGCCGGAATAATGATCGCGCAGGAAATAATTGAGACTGGACAGCGCCTCCGGCACATATCGATCGCCGATCGCGTAAACCAGCGCAATCTGTTCGCCGGTATGGGTATGGTCGAATGCCAG
>CALMFQ010000062.1 GCA_937863215.1 uncultured Pseudomonadota bacterium | reverse complement strand
CTGACGGCTCGCTGGCAGGCACGTCCGCAGCAAACGCATGTGATTCAGGCTCTGCCGGTGCGGGTGTGGCAACCGCCTCCAGCGCCAATTCCGACGGCGTTTGCGGCACGGCTAGCGCTGCTGCCGGCAGCTCATCCGGCAGCGGTACCTGGGCATCCGGGGGCGGCTCTTCCAGTTGCAGCGAAAGGCTGGGAAATTCCGCTGCCGGCGGCTCTGCCGCCGCAGCAGAGGTTTCCGGCGCCAGCCCCTGCTGCTGGCGCTGTTTCGCCAGCTCGGCTTTTTTCAGCGCATCGAGCAGCAGACTCATTGCCTGCCTCCGTCGAGATAATGCGGCGCGATTTCATCGTCCTTGCGGTTGAAGAAGCCCTTGTCCGGCAAATGATCGCGGAACGACGCCAGATCGCCGTTCACGCTTGGGTCGTTGACCACCACCGGGCGCAGGAAAATCACCAGCTCGCTCTTGGCCACGGTTTCGTCGCGATGGCTGGTCAGCGTGCCGATCAGCGGCAGGCGCGAGAACCATGGCAGGCCCTGGCGCACATTTTCGACACGGTCACGAATCAGCCCGCCGAGCACCGCCACCTGGCCGCTGGACAGCTTGAGCGTGGATTCGATTTCGCGCACCTCCAGCTCCGGCACCAGATTATCGAATCCTCCATTGATCAGTTTCGGCACCGGATCGGCCTTGTAACCGATGATGTTGGAAATGGTAGGGCGGATGTTCAGCGATACCAGATTGCTGTCACTGATCTGCGGCGTAACCGACATCACCATGCCGACCGGAACGGTGTGCAGGTTGGACGTGTAGGTACGACTGCCCGGGCCATTGGACGAGGCTTCGGTGATATCGACATCGACGGTGAAATAGACTTTTTCCTGCACCACTTTCAGCAGCGCCGTCTGATTGTTCAGCGCCATGATTTTCGGGCTGGAAATCACCTTGGTCTTGCCGAACGACTCCAGCAGTTTGACCGTGGACGAGAAAGTGCCGGAAAACAGTCTCGGATTGGCGATATTGAACGTCATCTGGGTAAACGGCGCGCTGCTCAGATTGGTGCCCAGCAGCGATTGCGAAAAGCTGGAATAGGAGCGGGTACTGTCGGCGATGCGCGACCAGTCGACCCCGGACTGGAACTGATCCGACAGCTCGACTTCGACAATCGACGCTTCGATCAACACCTGCCGCTGTGCGCTGGCAGTGACTTCGCTGATGAATTCCTGCACTTTCTTTTGCTGTCTTGCCGTCGCGCGCACCATCAGCACGCCCGTTTCCGGATGGGCAATGACGTTCACGGCTTCTTTTCCTTCACTAATGGTTCTCTGCTGATCGCTGGATTGGCCGGCATCGACTACGCTGGTGGTATGCATCTGCTGGTTCCCCGACCCGCCTGCCGTCAGCACGCCGCCAGCGGTAAGACCAATCGCTTTCCCCTGCCCTTGAGCCGCTACGGCCTGACCAGCAGTCTGAGTTTTCTTCTGCTCGTCACTTCCCTGCACTACAGAGCGGACCACCAGCTTGTCTTTTTCCAGCAGGATTCCCTGCACATTTTCTATCAGCCGGGCCCAGAACTTGTTTTCCGAGGTATTGGCAACGCTGGTTACCGACGAATTGCTGTTTTGCACCGAACCCCCGCCGCCGCCACCGGCGCCACTCTTCGATACGCTGCCGCCGGCCGACGCAATCGAGGTGGCAATATTGACCGTGCTACTCGAAGTACGGGACATATTGACGTAATCGATCTTGTAGGTTTTCAGATACGGCTCGTCCGGCAATATCTGCAACGCCCGGTCCTTGAGCTCGTAGCGCAGATCGACCTGCGCCGCGACGCGGTCGAGAATCTGCGGCAATGTCTGGTTGATCGCGTTCAGCGTCACCAAGCCTTCGATTGCCGGATGCACATCGATATTGACCTTGGCGTCGCGCGCCAGCGCGAACAGCAGCTCGCGCACCGGCACGTCGTTGACGACAACGCTGAAGGTCTCCGGCCTGGTGCCGGGTTTGGGCGGCGGCAATGCCGGCAGCGCCGCAACGGTGCCGGGAATCGAGCCGGTACGCGCGGCTGGCTTGCCGATATGGGATGCCGATGGCTCGACCGGATGCGTGGCGCAGCCCGCAAGCGCCGCACCGAGCGCAGCAGCGATAAGCGTGATTTTGGAAGTCATAAAATTATTATTTTATGATTTGACGGATTTTTGCCAGTTCAATATTCGCGCAAGCCAATCCGGACGAGCCCTGCCCGACATATACCGGCCCTACTTCGACACACCGGCGTCATCCAGGCAACAGGCCGGCCCAACGGCAGCCAAAGCCACAGCGGCGTGCTTCGGCGCGGTTTGCAATACGCGCCAGGCGCCGGCGACTCAGCACGAAACTCAGCCCGGAACATTAATTTCCTCGCGAATACCGCGAATCGTGCGAAATATCGGCCGGCTCGCCTTCAGCACCGGCGGCAGCCGCTGCAGCGCCTGGCGTGCAGCGGCGCGGTCTTCGAACAGGCCGTACATGACCCCGAGCCGGCCGGATGCGCTGGAGCCCGACTGATATACGTGCAATTCATCGGTGCTGACCTGGGTGCCGGCGCGATGCAGGAAATCCTCGACCTGCGCTGCCTTGCCGCCCACAGCCAGCATCAACTGGATCGAAATCTGCTGTGGCGCCGAGCTATCCAGCCAGCGGCGGGTTGCCTGCAGACGTTGCTGCAACAGCGGAAATTGCGCCGGAGCGGCACCGGCATCCGCTGCCGGCGCACCGCCTGCCCTGAGCACGGCCGAACGAGAGAG
>CALMFQ010000061.1 GCA_937863215.1 uncultured Pseudomonadota bacterium | reverse complement strand
TCAAGGTTGCAGCGCAGCTGCAGGCCGATTATGTGGCGGTATCTTTCCCCAAGAGTGGTGCCGACATGTACATGGCGCGTACCCTGCTGCGTGCCGCTGGCGGTAAGGGCGCGTTGATTGCCAAGATTGAGCGCGCCGAGGCGATTGTCAATCTGGAAGAAATTCTCGATGCCTGTGATGGCGTGATGGTGGCACGCGGCGATCTGGCGGTTGAAGTTGGCGATGCCGCCGTGCCGGCGTTGCAAAAGCGCATGATCCGCATGGCGCGCGACAAGAACAAGCTGGCGATTACCGCGACGCAGATGATGGAGTCGATGATCCACAGCCCGGTACCGACGCGCGCCGAAGTATCGGACGTCGCCAATGCCGTGCTCGACGGCACCGATGCGGTGATGCTGTCTGCCGAAACCGCTGCCGGCAAATACCCGGTGGAAACCGTCGAAGCGATGGCGCGTATCTGTCTGGAAGCGGAAAAATCTGCCGATTATTCGCTCGACCGCGACCTGTTGCAGCGCGAATTCACTCGCGTCGATCAGGCGATTGCGATGGCGGCGCTGTTCACCGCCAACCACATGAAGGTCAAAGCGATCGCCGCTCTGACACAAACCGGCTCGACTGCGCTGTGGATGTCGCGCCTCAACTGCGGTGTGCCGATCTACGCGCTGACGCCGGAGCAGGATGCCTACCGCCGCATGGCGCTGTATCGCGATGTGTTCCCGATGAACATGGTCTACCACGCCAAGCACAGCGATCAACTGCTGCTCGATGCCGAGCTGGAGTTGTTGCAGAGTGGCCTGGTGCAGCCGGGCGACCTGGTGATCATGACCGTTGGCGATGTGGTCGGGCAGGTGGGGACGACCAATACGATGAAAATCATCAAGGTGGGTGGACGCAAGTAAACAAACAGCCGGGAAACCCCGGCTGTTTCATTTGCTGCTTTGGCGCCGGGTCAGCTGTACTGCATGCCTTTTTCCACCAGCCCGATCAGGATGTGAATCACCTTGATATGGATTTCCTGAATGCGGTCGGCGTAGCCGAAGTGGGGGACGATGATTTCGGCATCGGCCAGGCCGCGCAGTTTGCCGCCATCCTTGCCGGACAGGATGATGACGCGCATGCCGAGCTTGCGCGCTGCCTCTACTGCCAGCAGCACGTTGCTGGAGTTGCCGCTGGTGGATATGCCGAGCAATACGTCGCCGGCACGGCCGACCCCCTCGACGTAGCGCGAAAATACGTAGTCGAAGCCGTAATCGTTGCCAACGCACGACAGGTGCGACGGGTCGGAAATGGCGATGGCACCGAGTGCCGGGCGGTTATCGCGATAGCGGCCGGATAACTCCTCGGCAAAATGCATCGCATCGCAATGCGAGCCGCCATTGCCGCAGGAAATGACTTTACCGCCCTGCTTGAAAGCATCGATCAGTACCTTGGCGGCGGCTTCGATACTGGCCAGATTGCTGGCGTCGGAAACGAATTGCTGCAGCAGGCTGGCAGCTTCGTCGAGTTGGGCTTTGATCAGTTCTTGGTACATGCTGTTCTCAAAGGGCGGAATGGGCGCCGGCCTGTGCTCGGATCAGGCCGGATCGGTTTCTTCCTGTTGCTGGATTGCCCACATCTGGGCGTAGCTGCCGTTGCGTTCAAGTAATTCGCGATGGCTGCCGCGTTCGACTATTTTGCCATGATCCATCACCAGAATCTCGTCGGCGTCGGCGATGGTCGAAAGGCGATGGGCGATGACCAGTGTGGTGCGGTTGGCGGATATGTCTTTCAGCTCGGCCTGAATCGCTTTCTCGGTACGCGAATCGAGCGCCGAAGTGGCTTCGTCGAAAATCAGGATCGGCGGGTTTTTCAGAATGGTGCGGGCAATTGCAACGCGCTGTTTTTCGCCTCCGGACAGCTTCAACCCGCGCTCACCGACAACCGTATCGTAACCGTCCGGCAGTTTGCTGATGAAATCGTGGATATGCGCAGCCTTGGCGGCCTCGACGATTTCATCGCGCGTTGCCCCGGGGCGGCCGTAGGCAATGTTGTAGTAAACCGTGTCGTTGAACAGCACAGTATCCTGCGGCACGATGCCGATGTGGCTGCGCAGGCTGTTCTGCGTCAGATTGCGGATATCGTTGCCGTCGATGCTGATCTGCCCTTGGTCCACGTCGTAGAAGCGGAACAGCAGTCGCGCCAGTGTCGATTTGCCCGAACCGGAATGACCGACCACCGCAACGGTTTTGCCGGCGGGGATGCTGAAGCTGACGTCGAACAGGATCTGGCGTTTGCTCTCATAGCCGAATGCCACCTGATCGAAGCGGATCGCGGCATGCTGAGTCGCCAACGGCCGGGCGTCGCCGCTGTCCTGGATTTCCGCCCCCTGTTCCAGAAGATTGAACATGCGCTCCATGTCGGCGAGCGAATTCTTGATTTCGCGGTAAACAAAGCCGAGAAAATGCAGTGGCGAGTAGAGCTGGATCAGGAAGGCATTCACCAACACCAGATCGCCCAGCGTCATCTGCTTTTTCGCCACGCCATCCGCAGCCAGCCAGACCAGAATGGTTACACCGACTGCGATGATCGCACTTTGCCCGGCGTTGAGCGCCGCCAGCGATACCTGATTGCGTACTGCGGCGTTTTCCCATACCGCCAGCGCATCGTCGTAGCGTTTCGCTTCATAGCCTTCGTTGCTGAAATACTTGACCGTTTCGTAATTGAGCAGGCTGTCGATGGCCTTGGTATTGGCTTTCGAGTCCATGTCGTTCATCGTGCGCCGGAACACCATGCGCCATTCGGTCATGGTCAGTGTGAAGGCGATATAGATACCGATTGTGCCAATGGTGACTACGGCAAACCAGATCGAATACTTGCTCAGCAGAATGCCGGATACCAGCGCGATTTCCACCAGCGTCGGCAGAATGTTGAACAGCGTGAAATTCAGCAGGAAAGCAATGCCGCGCGTACCGCGCTCAATGTCGCGGCTCATGCCGCCGGTCTGGCGCGACAGATGAAAGCGCAGGCTCAAAGCGTGCAGATGCTTGAATACCTGCAACGCAATGGCACGGATCGCACCCTGTGTGACCTTGGCGAAAATCGCGTCGCGCAATTCGCCAAAGCTGCTCGATGCCAGACGCAGCAAGCCATAGCCGACAATTGCCAGCAGAGGCGTGGCGATTACCGCATGGCGGGTGTCGAGCTGATCGACAATGTCCTTCAGTGCCAGCGGTACCGCGACGTTGGCGATTTTCGCTGCGATCAGGCAGGTCAGTGCCAGCACTACGCGGATCCGGTATTGCCACAGGTAGGGTAGCAATGTCCTGATCGTGCGTGCGTCGTTGCGCTGGGCGTCGGGCACGGGAGAGGAAGAGGCGAGATGGCGCATTGCGGGAGGCAATCCTGATTGTTCGAGCCTGAACTTTACGCATATGGCCCGCCGATTGCGAATTTTTCGGCGGAACGTTGTCGCAGGTCATGGCATCGGCAGCTTGAATTCCGGCGCGACTGCGGCAACTATATTTGCAGCAGCCCGGCTTTTCAGCTTGGCGGTTTTTGGTTACGATCTGACTTCAAATCGTCCCCGCCAGAAATTCTGGCCCCTTCAGGAACATATCCCCCGCGCGCTTTCAGAGAGGAATATATGAGCGAACATATTCACCATGTTGCCGATGCAACTTTCGAGCAGGAAGTGCTGCAAGCTTCGTTGCCGGTTCTGGTCGATTACTGGGCCGACTGGTGCGGCCCGTGCAAGATGATTGCACCGATTCTCGACGAGATCGCCCAGGAATACGCTGGCCGCCTCAAGGTGACCAAGCTCAACATCGACGAAAATCAGGGTACCCCGCCGAAATATGGCATTCGCGGCATTCCGACGCTGATGATCTTCAAGAACGGCAATGTCGAAGCAACCAAGGTTGGGGCGCTGTCCAAGTCGCAACTGACGGCGTTTATTGACAGCCACATCTAATCTGACTATTCTGCTGCACCAGAATTAGTAATAACTACGTCCGGAAAGCTGCTATATTGCATCAACAGCTTTCCGGTCCGTCCGGTTCCTGCCTTTAGTAAACCAGCTAATCGTTCCCGCCCGTCCATCCGGGCCTTGTTCATTCCTTATTTGTCTTTATCTCTCCCAAGAAAAAATGCATCTATCCGATTTGAAGCATTTGCACGTGACGCAATTGGTCGAAATGGCCATCGCCAACGAAATCGACGGCGCCAATCGTCTGCGTAAACAAGACCTGATTTTTGCCCTGTTGAAGAATCAGGCGCGCAAGGGCGAAAGCATTTTCGGCGAGGGCACTCTCGAAGTGCTGCCGGATGGTTTCGGTTTCCTGCGTTCGCCGGACACTTCGTACCTGGCCGGCCCGGACGATATTTACGTCAGCCCGAGCCAGATTCGCCGCTTCAATCTGCACACCGGCGATTCCATCGAGGGGGAGATCCGCACGCCGAAGGAAGGTGAGCGCTATTTCGCGCTGGTCAAGGTGGACAAGGTCAACAGTGAGCCGCCGGAGAATTCCAAGCACAAGATTCTGTTCGAAAACCTGACGCCGCTGTTCCCGTCCGAGCCACTGCGCCTGGAGCGCAACATGGCTGCGGAAGAAAACAAGACCGGCCGGGTGATCGACATCATCGCACCGATCGGCAAGGGTCAGCGTGGCTTGCTGGTGGCACCGCCGAAATCCGGCAAGACGGTGATGTTGCAGCACATTGCACATTCGATCGCCGAAAACCACCCGGAAGTGTATCTGATCGTGTTGCTGATCGATGAGCGTCCGGAAGAGGTGACCGAGATGCAGCGTTCGGTCAAGGGTGAAGTGGTCAGCTCGACCTTCGATGAGCCGGCTGCACGCCACGTCCAGGTTGCCGAAATGGTGATCGAAAAGGCCAAGCGTCTGGTCGAGCACAAGAAGGATGTGGTGATTCTGCTCGATTCGATCACTCGTCTGGCGCGTGCCTACAATACCGTGGTGCCGGCGTCCGGCAAGGTATTGACCGGCGGTGTCGATGCCAACGCTTTGCAGCGTCCGAAGCGTTTCTTCGGCGCCGCACGCAATATCGAAGAGGGCGGCTCGCTGACCATTATCGCCACTGCGCTGATCGATACCGGTTCGCGCATGGACGATGTGATCTACGAAGAATTCAAGGGCACCGGCAATATGGAAATCCATCTGGATCGCCGTATGGCCGAGAAACGTATCTACCCGGCAATCAATGTCAATCGCTCCGGTACGCGGCGTGAAGAGCTGCTGATTCCGCAGGAATTGCTGCAGAAGATCTGGATTCTGCGCAAGCTGCTGTATCCGATGGACGATCTGGAAGCAATGGAATTCCTGCTCGACAAGATCAAGGGCACCAAGAACAATGCCGGCTTCTTCGATTCGATGCGGCGCGGCTGACCGTCCTGCTTGCCAATCAGGCAAGAGTTGGCGATAATCCACGGTTTTCCAACGTAGTCCAGGCAAAATCCCTGGGCCCGATAGCCAGAGGTACATTATGAAACAGGGTATTCATCCGGAATATAACGAGATCACCGTTACCTGCTCGTGCGGCAACTCGTTCCAGACCAGCTCCACCATGAGCAAGAATCTGCACGTCGAGGTTTGCTCGGCATGCCATCCTTTCTACACCGGCAAACAAAAGATTCTCGACACCGCTGGCCGTATTGATAAATTCCGCCAGAAATACGCAATGCTCAGCAAGTAATCCTGCTCGGCAGTGCAAGCAAAAGGCAGCTTCGGCTGCCTTTTGCGTTTTGGCGCTCTATAATCGCGCCTGATTCGAGAACAATTAGCCGGCTGCATGCTTACCTATACCCCTCCCTCCGAAGTCCAGACTGTCAAGCCGTCCGAACGGCCGTGGCTATTGTTGTTGCTGTGTGTGATCTGGGTACTGCCGGGTTTGCTCGGCCATCAACCGTGGAAGCCGGATGAACCTGCGTCGATCGGCATCATCGATACCATGCTCAATAGCGGTAATTGGCTGCTGCCGACGCTGGCGGGGGAATTGACGCTGGAGCGTGCGCCGTTTTTCTATCAGGTTGCCGCGTTATTCGCCAAGGTGCTGGCTCCGCGCTGGCTGGAGGTGCATGACGCCGCGCGTCTGGCTTCCGGTGTTTTCATGGCGCTGGCGCTGACATTCTGCGGCGGCGCCGGGCGCGAGCTGGTGGGGCGGCGCTCGGGCAGGGTGGTGGTGGTGGTGCTGATCGGCTGTCTTGGGCTGCTGGTGCGCGGCCATGCTCTGACGCCTGACGTCGCCACGTTTGCCGGCTTTGCTCTGGCTTTCTATGGCATGGTGCTGGCACTGCGTCTGCCGGGTTTGGCCGGCTTGGCGCTGGGTGCGGGTTGCGGCCTGGCCGGCGCATCGGCATCGTTGTTCGAGCCATTGATGATTGCCTTGGTGGCGTTGTTGCTGCCGGCGTTATTCCGCCACTGGCGTAGCCGCGAGTATCTGCTCACCTTGTTGCTGGGGGGGCTGGTGGCGTTGCCGTGGCTGGCGCTGTGGCCGCTATGGCTGTGGCGCCATTCACCCGAGCTGTTTGCGCAGTGGTGGGCGCAGGGTGCAACGTTGCGTTTGCAGGGCTATGGCGAATTCGGCCTGTTGCGTGAAATCTGGTATTACCTGTCGATTCTGCCGTGGTTCGCCTGGCCGGCCTTGCCGCTGGCCGGCTGGACCTTGTGGGATTCGCGCCTGCTAGGGTTTGCCAAGCCGCATATCCAGTTTCCGTTGCTGGTACTGGCGCTGATGTTGCCGGCAATGATGTTTTCGCCGCTGCCGCGCGAGGGATATGCCCTGCCGTTGCTGATTCCGTTCGCCTTGCTCGCCGCTGCGGGGGTCGATCGCTTGCGCCGCGGTGCAGCAGCAGCGTTGAACTGGTTCGGTGTGATGACCTTCGGCATGCTGGCAATCTATATCTGGCTTGGCTGGAGCGCCGCCAATTTCGGCCTGCCGGCACGCCTGGCTGAACGTGGCAGCAAGGTTGCGCCGGGATTTGTCGCCCACGTCGAGCCGGTGGCGATAGCGTTGTCGCTGTTGTTCAGCATGGCCTGGGTCTGGGCCGTCAGCCGGCGCCGCCAGCGTGGCCGGCAGGCCGTTACCAGTTGGGCGGCTGGCGTAACGCTGGGCTGGGGCTTGCTGATGCTGCTGTGGTTGCCGGGGATTGACTGGGTGCGCGGCTATCAACTGCCTGCAATGGCTTTGCGCGCCGCAGTACCGCAGCCGCATGGCTGCATTGCCACACGCAACATGAATCCGGCGCAGGTTGGGCTGTTTGTCTACTATACCCGGCTGAATTTGCGCAACGACCCGGCCGGCCAATGTGCGCTGTTGCTCGAACAGGGGGGGGGCGACAATGTCGATCCACCGGGTAACTGGCTGCGTATCTGGGAAGGCGGGCGCCCCGGCGACACGCGCGAACGCTTCCGGCTGTATCGCCGCGACGGCCAGGCGCCGATTCCGTTATGAGCTCCGCCAGTGTTACCGGCATCGTCCTTGCCGGCGGGCGCGGAGCCCGTCTCGGTGGCGCGGACAAGGGGTTGCAGCGCTATCGTGGCCGGCCACTGGTCGAATACATGCTCGATTGCCTGTTGCCGGTTGTCGCGACCGTTGTCATCAGCGCCAATCGCAATCTGGATGTCTATCGTGCCTATCGACACGCAGTAGTCAGCGATGCCGCCAACGATTTCGCCGGGCCGCTGGCCGGCTTGCTTGCGTCACTGACGGCGGTGACGACCGATTATGCACTGGTGCTGCCATGCGATATGCCATTGCTCGGCAGCTCGGTGCCGGCCAGGCTGCTGGATGCGTTGCAATGCCGGCACGAGCAGTTGCTGTTGGCGGCTGATCCGCTGCGCCAGCATTATTCGGTATTCGCCTGCCGTACCGAGCCGGCGCTTGCCTCCTTGCGCAGCGCCTGGGACGACGGCGTGCGTTCACTGCGAGGCTGGCAGCAGCGACTGGATTGTGGTGTGGTTACATTTACCGACACAAAACTGTTTCTGAACTGCAATACGTCCGACATGCTGCGCGGCTAGTCTGCAGGAGATGCTTGCCGGTGCGGTCTGACCGGCAGCGTCATGGCTTGACCCGCGTCAGATCGTGCCGCGCCAGGAGCCGTTACACTGCAGCTCTTTTTTGCTGCGCACAGGAGTGTTGCCATGTCCGAAGTCCAGTTCAAACTGATGAGCGCCGCCATCCATCCTTTCGACGCTCGCGGAATCGGCAAGCGTTTCCGCCACGCTGCAGTGTTTGGCGCGCTGGCTGCGCTGCAGGCCGGCGAAACCATGCGTTTCGTCAACGATCATGATCCTCTGCCGCTGCTGGAGCAGATCGGCCGGCATTTCGGCGATCGCGTATCGGTGGAGTACCGGCGTCGGAGTATCGGTGAAATCGTTATCGATTTCATGATTGCATATTGATCCGTCTTCAGCCTTCGACAAACGGAAAGTCCACTTCCGGCCGTTTACCGCTTATCAGCTGCGCCAGCGCTGCTGCCGAACCGCAGCTCTGGGTCCAGCCGAGTGTTCCATGTCCGGTATTCAGATACAGGTTGCGATAGCGTTTACGGCCGATGTACGGAATATTGCTCGGTGTCGCTGGCCGCAGCCCGCTCCAGCTCAGTGCCGCCGAGCGCAGCCCGGCATTCGGAAATAACTGGAAGGTACGGCGCACGATGGCTTCGCAGCGCTGTGGGTTGATGTGTGTATCGTAGCCGGCCAGCTCCGCCGTACCGGCCACGCGCAGGCGGTTGCCAAAGCGCGAAAACACCAGTTTATGCGCTTCGTCGGTAATGCTGATGCGTGGCGCCTGATGCCGGTCTTCGACCGGGAGCGTGATCGAATAACCCTTGGCCGGGTAAATCTGTAGCCGGATTCCCAATGGGGCCAGCAGTAGCGGGCTGTAACTGCCGAGCGCAACGACATACGTGTCGCCACTCAGTGTGGCGGTCGTGCCGTCGGCATGTCGTACTGTCACCGAGCTGATCCGGTCATGCTGCTGCGCGACACGCAGAATTTCGGTTTGATGCAGGAATTCCACTCCGGCTGCCAGTGCATGCGTGGCCAGTGCCTGGGTAAAACGGTGTGCATCGCCCGATTCGTCAGCCGGGCTGTAGATCGCCCCGAGCAATTGCCGGCGATTGGCAGCCAGCGCCGGTTCGAGCTGGCAGACCTGATCGATGTCGAGGACGTTGCGTTCGCAGCCGATGTCGTTCATGAGCCGGGCTGCCGCCAGTGCGCTGC
>CALMFQ010000060.1 GCA_937863215.1 uncultured Pseudomonadota bacterium | reverse complement strand
GCCGATTCTGCGGTAGCCGTTTGGCAATCTGCGCTATACCATGACGGCAATAGTCATTTGAATGTCGAGATCCCTTGAATACCCTGCCTTCACTGCGCCAGCCGCGTTTTCTGGCATTTCTGTTCTGCGTTGCACTGTTTTTCGCGAGCGTCAAGCTCGGGTTGCTGGTGCCACTGTATTGCGCATTGCTGGCGTATTCGCTGATCATGGCGCTGGCCGATCGCTGGGCGGTGCATCCGCGCCAGCATCAGCGCTCGCGCTGGCTGGGGGTGGCGGTAGTGGCCGGGGCGGTGCTGGCGGGTTTGTTGTTTGCTGCGGCAGGGGTGCATTGGGCGCTTAGCGACGGTAACGGCATTCACGACCTGATGCAGAAAATGGGCGAGATTCTGGCGTCGGCGCGTGGCTGGCTGCCGCAGCGCATGCAGGAAACGCTACCGCAGCAGGATGCGCTGCTGAACGAGGCCAGCGCCTGGCTGAAGCAACATTCCGCCGAACTGGGTTCGATCAGCCTCGGGGCGCTGGCAACATTCGGGCTGGCGCTGATCGGCTTGATCCTCGGTGGGCTGATTGCGATAGATGGCATGCTGGCACATCCGGCGCACCGACCGGTCAGCGGCCTGCTGCTGCAACAACTCGACTCGCTGCGCGAGGCTTTCTGGCAGGTTGCCAGCGCGCAGGTGAAGATTTCGCTGATCAATACCTGCTGCACGGCAATCTTCCTGCTGTTCGTGCTGCCGGCCATGCACAATCATCTGCCGCTGACGAAGACACTGATCGCACTGACGTTTTTCGCCGGGCTGCTACCGGTTATCGGCAACCTGATCTCGAATACCGCAATTTTCGTGATCGCGCTGAATGTCTCAATCGCCGCTGCCATCAGTGCACTGGCATTCCTGATCGTGATCCACAAGCTGGAATATTTCATCAATGCCAAAATCGTCGGCGGCAAGATCAACGCCCGAGTGTGGGAATTGCTGATCGCCATGGTGATCATGGAGCGCCTGCTCGGCGTGGTTGGCGTAGTTGCCGCACCGGTATTCTATGCCTGGCTGAAAAGCGAATGGCTGGCTTGGGACAGACGCCACGAGCGTGCCGCTGCTTGACCCGGGTTAATGGTATCGCCATCCGCGCTGTCTACAATGAAACGACAATACCAATAACCGCGGATCGTGACGATGAGCCTGTCGTTTTTCGACAATACCGATCTGGCCTCGTTGCCGGCATTTGCCACCAGCCTGGCAATCGGCCTGCTGATGGGGCTGGAGCGGGAACGCAGCCCTGCCGCTAACGCCGGCCTGCGCACCTTTGCCCTGACCGCGATGTGGGGCACGCTGTCGGCCATGCTGGCGGAGTTGACGCATATGCCCAGTCTGATCGGCTTTGCGCTGGCAGGAGTCGGCATCGCCATCACCAGCTCCTATTTCCTGATGCGACCGCAGAACCGCGATCCGGGCACCACCACACAGATCGCCCTGTTGCTGTGTTTCGGCCTCGGCATCCTGTGCTGGTACGACAACCAGACGCTGGCGGCCATGCTCGGCATCTGCGCCACGCTGCTGCTGTATTTCAAGACCGAGCTGTCGAGCATGTCGCGCCACATGAGCCGGCAGGATCTATTGTCCATCCTGCAGTTTGCCGCGCTCAGCTTCGTCATCCTGCCGGTACTGCCGAATCAGGAATATGGCCCGTATCAGGCGTTCAACCCTTATCAGACCTGGATGATGGTGGTGTTGATTTCCGGCGTCGGCCTGGCCGGCTTCATTGCGCTGCGCATTTTTGGCGCCCAATTGGGCGGACCGTTGCTGGGGCTATTGGGCGGACTGGTTTCAAGTACCGCGACAACGCTGACCTACGCGCGGCAGGCGCACGAAAATCCGAATCTGGAGCGCTTCTCCACCACCATCATCGTACTGGCCAATCTGATGGTATTTGCCCGCCTTGGCATCGTCGGCCTGTTCGTGGCGCCGGCCATGGCGCGCCCGCTGTTGACCATCATGGGATCCGGACTGGCGGCAGGGTTGATCGTTGCCGGCCTGCAGGGGCGCAACGAGCACGAAACCAGCGCCACACCGGCAATCAAGAACCCCACCGAACTCAAGACCGCTTTTGCATTCGCGCTGCTGTACAGCATCGTACTGTTCTGCTCCGCCTGGCTGAACGACGTGGCTGGGCGCAGCGGCATCTATCTGGTCGCCCTGGCAACCGGCCTGACCGACGTTGACGCTATCTCGCTGTCGAGTCTGCGCCTGTTCAACCAGGGGCGCCTGGAGAGCCACGCAGCAATGATCGCCATTGCGCTGGCGGTGGCAGCCAACACCGTCTTCAAACTCGGGCTGATCCTCAGTATCGGCGGCGGGAGCTTCGCCAAGCGTTGCGTACCGACGCTGCTGGCGGCGCTGCTCGGCATGCTGGCGAGCGTCATGCTGCTGCATTCCTGAACCCACGACACATTACCTGCAGCGCAGCCGGTACGGCTCTTGAAATGCGCAGCCGATACCCTATCTTCCTAATACGCGTGAGATCTCAAGCAGGTTTGCACTACCTTTTGTATGGATTTTCATCCGAAACAACATCCGAAGGAGAATCGAGCATGGCCAATATCCGCCCCATCGACAATATGTTTGACGATCTGCTGAAAGGCTTTTTCGTACGCCCGGTAAGCATGCCGGAACAACCCGACATGCAGCTGAAAATGGACGTACGTGAAGACGACAAAGCTTACACCGTGCACGCGGAAATCCCCGGCGTGAAAAAAGAGGACATTCACGTCAGCATCGACGGCAATCTGGTATCGATCTCCGCCGAAATCAAAAACGAAAAGGATGTCAAGGAAGGCGAGAAAGTCCTGCGCTCCGAGCGCTATTACGGCAAGGTTTCGCGCAGCTTCAAGCTGGCACAGGATATCGACGACAACGCCGCCAACGCACGTTATAACGATGGCGTGCTGGAATTGACACTGCCGAAGCGGCAGAACAGTGCCAACCGCCGCCTGACCATCGAATAATTGCGCCCCGGCATGGGCGGCCAAACACCGACCGCCAACAAAGAAAAACCCCAACCAGTCGGTTGGGGTTTTTGCCTGGAGACAAAAGCCGCTGCGCCCGGCTTAGCCCTTGGCAATCAGCTTGCGCGCACCACCACCGGCTTCAATCCAGCGTTTGATGCGGTTGGCATCGGCGAGACGCTGGTACTTGCCATCGGAATCCAACAGCACGATTACCAACGGCGTATTGGCAATAGTCGCCTGCATCACCACACACTTGCCTGCCTCGTTGATGAAGCCGGTTTTCTGCAGTCCGATTTGCCAGTCTTCGTCCTTCACCAGCGAATTGGTATTGTTGTAATGCAGATGGCGGCCATTGCTCAGCACCAGTTCATGGCTCTGCGTAGTGGAAAACTGGCGGATTTCCGGGTAATCGTGCGCAGCCTGCACCATCATCACCAGATCGGCCGCAGTGGCGGCATTACCGCCATTCAGCCCGGTCGAATCAAAGAAGCGTGCATTCTTCATGCCGATGGCCTGCGCCTTGCGATTCATGCGCGCCACAAATGCCTGGGTGCCGCCCGGATAGGTGCGCGCCAGCGCAGCCGCAGCGCGGTTCTCCGACGACATCAGCGCCAGCAACATGGTTTCCGCACGAGTCAGCGTGGTGCCGACCGGAAGGCGCGAGCCGGTATTGCGCAGAGTATCGACGTCTGCCTCATCAATGGTAATCAGCTCATCCATCGGCAGCTTGGCATCCAGCACCACCATTGCAGTCATCAGCTTGGAAATCGACGCAATCGGCATCGCGGTAGTGTTGTTCTTCGAGTACAACACTTCGCCATTGCTTTCGTTGAATACCACGGCAGCGTTGGAGAACAGTTGCAGTGCCTGCGGCGCCGATTCTTCGGCAATATTCAGCCGCTGCTTGAACTGCTCGTGCGCAGCCACGCGACGAAAAGCAGTCTTGCCGGCGACGCTGGCGTGACGGGTAACCTGTTTGCGCGACGAATAATGAGCTTTGGCTTTCGGCAGTGCGGCCACTTTCTTGGTGTGCGCCGCCTTTACATGCCTGGCTGCGTGTTTGGCCTCGCCTGCTTTGTCGTGATGCTTCTTGGCATGAGCTGCCTGCGCGGCCTCGGGGGCAATCAGGCTGAGCGCCAGCAATGCCAGAGTCGCGAGTTTGGACTGAAAGTTCATGTCAACAATCCCTCTGGATCGGGTTTCTGAAATACGACGACCAGTGGATCGCTCGATCTCACTGGCGCGCCGGAGCAGAACGCGTGCGGGCAAATATTACATACGCCGCCACGCATCTACCACACTATAAACGGTCTGGCGCCAATACGGATCGATGCCAGACCGGCATTATATAGGTGTTGTCGTCAACTAGAATAAAGACTTAACGCCTTACTTTAAATTTAGTAAACAAATTGCCAAATAACATGCTTTTTTCGGCCCTGATTCAATCAGGACGCGCCGTCCGGCAACGGGAGATCGACCGGCCACAGCAACCACAGACGCCCCTGCTGCTTCATCAAGCCCGCCTGACGTCCGGCTTCCGGGCCCAGCCCCCAGAAGTAATCGGCGCGAATCGGGCCGCGAATGGCGCCGCCGGTATCCTGCGCCACCACCAGCCGGTTCAGTGGCTTGTCGCTGCCGGGCAAAGTGGCCGACAATAGCACCGGCGTACCCAGCGGAATGTGCCGAGGATCGACCGCGATACTGCCGCCGGCGGTGAGCGGCACCCCCTGAGCACCGGGCGGGCCATCGGCACTGGCCGGCAACTCACGGAAGAACACGTAGCTCGGATTGCTGTCCAGCACCTCCTGCAGCTTGCCCGGATTATCGCGCGCCCAAGCCTGGATACTCTGCATAGACACCCGATTTGCCGGCAGTTCACCGCGCTCGATCAGCACTTTGCCAAT
>CALMFQ010000059.1 GCA_937863215.1 uncultured Pseudomonadota bacterium | reverse complement strand
TTGGATTCCAGATGCAGCGTGCGGCTGGCGTGGGCATACAACACCGGGTCGCGCACCACGTCTTCGTACGATGGAATCCGCACCACGGTTTTGGCGCGCTGCGCCTTGCGTGCGGCTACCCGTTCAGCGGCGGGAATGATGCGGATCGGCTGTGCGCCATCAGCACGCGGCGCCGGCTGGCCCGGCTCCATCGCGTAAGGGTCGGGGTGTGGGTCGACGCGACCGGGCATGTCGACCGTGCTCGAATCCATTTCCTGCCATTCTTCGCTCGGCTTCCAGCCACGTGGCGCCAGGAAAGCCGTGCCGCGCACATCGCGGATCTGCGCCAGCCGCTCGCCGGCATTGGCACGGTGGGCGATTTCCACCAGTGCACGCTCGGCGTTGCCGTACAGCAGGATGTCGGCTTTCGAATAGATCAGCGCCGACTGGCGCACCTTGTCGCTCCAGTAGTCGTATTGGGCGATACGGCGCAGCGAAGCTTCAATACTGCCGATCATCACATCCACGCCGGGGTAGGCTTCGCGGCAGCGCTGCGAATACACCGCCGTGGCGCGATCCGGGCGTTTGCCGGCGACCGCACCGGGGGTGTAGGCATCATCGCTGCGCGGTTTTTTCTCCGCGGTGTAGCGGTTGATCATCGAATCCATATTGCCGGCGGTGACGCCGAAGAACAGCCGTGGCCGCCCCAGCGCGCGGAACGGCTCGGCCGACAGCCAGTCTGGCTGGCTGATGATGCCGACGCGAAAGCCCTGTGCTTCCAGCAATCGGCCGATCAGCGCCATGCCGAAGCTGGGGTGGTCGAGATAGGCATCGCCGGTCACCAGAATGATGTCGCATTCATCCCAGCCGAGCGTGTCCATTTCGGCGCGCGACATCGGCAGAAACGGCGCGGATCTGCGTTTGGCGCTGGCAGTAACGTAGCTGTGGATCGGTTTGGCGGCGGTGATGGCTGGGGTCATGGCTTCAATACGGCAAAAACAGCCGTGTATTGTCGCAGATTTCCCCATTGTATATGAAGTAAATTATTGTTTTTACACAATAACCATGTGCGCAGCGGGGCCTGGTTCAGCTGGCGTAAGCGAAACGTAGCGCTACCAATCCCAAGGTAAAACCGAAGGCCCGCCAGAAATGATAGCGCGGCAGCAGATTGGCATTGCGCCGGCTGTGTTGCTGCGTCAGCCACCACGACACAGCACCCGACAGCAGCGGCGCCAGCAATAGGTTGGCGATGCGCAATGGCGGCAGCTGGATCAGCGAATGCGGCAGCAGCAACAACGACAAGCCGCCCAGCAGGGCGCCGCCGCCACACCATAGCAGGCACTGCCAAAATACACTGGTGGATTCCGGAGTGCTGCGCTTGCGCGAGGGCCAGTCGATCGGCAGGTTGGCCAGCACTTCGAGCAGCAGTTCCAGCACAAACTGGATGATGACGGTCAGTAATTCTTCCATGTGCGTATTTTCCTGCGTCGATCGTTTGCCGCATGTCGGCCGCACTGCAGCGTGGCTCAGGATTTTCTGCTGCCGGGCGGCCGTCGTGCTTGATGCGTGTCGCGGCAGGTGAAAATTAAGCTCTGTTATTTCATGTGCTTACATTAGGTGATTTTCCAAGGAAGGATATTCATGAAAAAGCTTGTTATTGCAATGACCATGGCGCTGCTCGCCAATGCAGGCTTTGCGCTGGAGCTGCAGGGGGTTCAGCTTGACGATGCCGCCAAGGTGGGCAGCAGCGAACTGCAGCTGAACGGCGCCGGGGTGCGCAGTGCCGGCTTGGGGCGGGAAGTCTATGTTGCCGGGCTGTATCTGCAGGGCCGTTCGCAGAACGCCGAGAAAACGCTGGCATCGAAGCAGCCCAAGCGGCTGGTGATGGTGTTCAATCGCGAAATCAAATCCAGCGTGCTGCACAACGCGTTCCGCGATGGCATCAGCCTGAATGCCACTGGTGCAGAGCTGGCGCGACTTGAGTCATCCATCGCCAAGCTGGAACAGGTCATGACCACCATTGCCGAAGCCAAGGCCGGCGACCGGCTGATACTGGATTTCATGGCGGACGGATCGGTGGGGCTGAATTACAAAGGGCAGGCGCTGGACTCCGTTCCCGGCCCGGATTTCGGCAAGGCGATGCTGAAAATCTGGCTTGGCGACGTACCGGTGGCCGACGAGCTGAAAAATGCGCTGCTGGCCGGCGCCAAATACGGCCCCAAGGCGCTGAAGCGCAAATCCGCATTCGATGACGTATTCGACGGTATTTCGCCGTAACCGGCACTTGCACATCACACCGCGCAGGCCGCCTCGATGGCGGCCTGTCTGTTTTATGCCTGCTGCCGTAGCCAGTCTGCAGCGCCATTGCCGGCGGCGCGGCCGCTGGCGAAGCAGGCGCTGAGCAGATAGCCGCCGGTCGGCGCTTCCCAGTCGAGCATTTCGCCGGCACAGAAAACACCTGGCAGCTGCGTCAGCATCAGCCGCCGGTCCAGCGCTTCGAACGGCACACCGCCCGCGCTGCTGATTGCCTCGTCGAGCGGCCGCGGCGCCCGCAGCGTCAGCGGCAGTGACTTGATCGCGGCGGCCAGCCGTAGCGGATCGCCAAAGCCGTCGGCGCCGAGCACTTCGCGCAGCAGCCCGGCCTTGACGCCCCTGATGCCGACCCGGCTCTGCAGATGGCTCGACATCGAGCGCGAGCCGCGTGGCCGGGTCAATTCCGCGCTGAGTTTTTCCAGGCTCCAGTCAGGGGCAAGGTCGATGCCGATCTGGGCGCTGCCGGTCTGATTGATGCGCTCGCGCAGGTGTGCGGCAAAGGCGTAGATCAGGTTACCTTCGATGCCGTTGGCAGTAATTACGCATTCGCCCAGTTTGCCGATTGACGCACCGGAAGCGTCGATGAATTGCAGTGCCACGGTTTTCAGCGGCTCGCCGGCAAAGCGCTGGCGGAAATGCTCGCTCCAGCCGATATCGAAGCCGCAATTGGCCGGCTGCAGCGGTGCGATGGCGATGCCCCGCTGTTGCAGCAATTCCACCCACGCCCCATCCGAGCCGAGCCTGGCCCAGCTGCCGCCGCCCAGTGCCAGCACTGTGGCATCGGCTGCGATGGCGATTTCGCCGTGCGGCGCGGCAAAGCGCAAGCGGTGCGCCCGATCCCAGCCCAGCCAGCGGTGCCGCACATGCAGTCGCACGCCGCTGTCGCGCAGGCGCTGCAGCCAGGCGCGCAGCAGCGGCGCGGCTTTCATCTGGGTAGGGAATACTTTGCCGGAACTGCCGACGAAGGTATCGATGCCGAGGCCGTGAATCCAGTCGCGCAACTGTTGCGGCGTGAAGTTGCGCAGTAGCGGCTCGATTGCCGGCCGGCGCGGGCCGTAGCGGGACAGGAAGGGCTCGAACGGCTCGGAGTGGGTGATGTTCATGCCCCCCACCCCGGCCAGCAGGAATTTGCGCCCTACCGAGGGCATTGCGTCGTACAGTTCGACGCGGAGATTGTGACTGGCGATCGCTTCCGCCGCCATCAGGCCGGCCGGGCCGCCACCGATGACGACTACGGTGTTGCTGCGTGTATCAGGGTGAGAATCCATCAAAAATCGAATCAAAGGCAGATTTGCGTTTTGGCGCTTTCGGGCCGTAATTGGCGCCAGCCAGCAGCGCATTTTTCAGGTCATCCGCAACCGGCACATTGCCCAGCCAGATTTTCAGCATTGCCGGGCCGAACTGCGGGCCGGGAATCGACTCTTCCAGCTTGTCGTTGTAAACCAGATCGACAGAGCCATCCATGGCAAAGTCGATTGCCAGCCGGTCGCCTTCCCTGACTTCGCCGTGCCGCGCTACTGCGCGCTCCAGCTGTTCCATGCGCGGCTTGAGGATCAGCAGGTCGGCTTCGTCGGCATTGTTACGGATGCCGTCGCGAAAAGCGGCGCCTACTATATTGGATTTCAGGTTGCGTTTGAACACCATCAGCAGGCGTTTTGACTGGCGCGATTCGATTACCTCGTCGGCATCCTTGCTTTTCTGCTGCAGATAGAGTGCGGCGACATAGACCTTGATCAGCATTGCCGTGCGTACGCCAGCGCCGTTGAGTGACAATTCCTTGCCGAATAGCCGTGCGGTTTCATCTATCGGCGTACCGGCT
>CALMFQ010000058.1 GCA_937863215.1 uncultured Pseudomonadota bacterium | reverse complement strand
AATACCTGCGCCGGCGTGAGAACGGTGAATTGACGTACGACACCGGCGCTGCAGCGCTGCAGGATGGCCTGCGCAGCAGCCAGTCCGGCTGGTATCTGCAGGCCGGCTACCGCTTTGCCGACAACTGGCGTGCCAGTCTGCGCCACGACCGCCTCGATTCCGGCAACGTTGCTATCGGTCTGGTGCAGAGCGGCGTGCTGGCCGCGGCGGATTTCCCGACTTATGCCGCCTTCAAGCCACGACGCGACAGCGCGTCGCTGGACTACCTGCCGTCCGAATTCAGTCGCATCCGCCTGCAGTACAACCGCGACGTCAGCCAGCCGGCGCGTGTCGACAATCAGGTATTACTGCAATACACCCTCAGCCTCGGCGCCCATGGCGCACATCAATACTGATCGGAGCCAACCATGAAAAGACTTGCATTGTTGTTGCTGACTGCCGTGCTGGCACGTCCGGCGCTGGCGTTGAACGTATTCGCCTGCGAACCCGAGTGGGCGGCGCTGACTGCCGAGCTGGCCGGCGACAAGGTCAGCGTATTCAGCGCCACTACCGCGCTGCAGGATGTACATCACATCGAGGCGCGGCCGACGTTGATCGCACGCATGCGTAACGCCGATCTGCTGGTTTGCACCGGGCTGGAGCTGGAAAGCGGCTGGCTGCCGGTGCTGCTGCAGCGTTCCGGCAATCCGCGTATCCAGCCGGGGCAGCCGGGCTGGTTCGAAGCCGGCATGCTGGTGCCGCGGCTGGACGTGCCGACCCGGCTGGACCGCAGCGAAGGCGATGTACACGCCGCCGGTAATCCGCACATCCAGACCGATCCGCGCAATATCCAGCGGGTGGCGGATGCGCTGGCAAAGCGGCTGACCGAACTCGACCCTGCCAACGCCGCGGTGTACCAGGCACGCCAGCGCGACTTCGGCCAGCGCTGGCAGCAGGCGATCAAGCGCTGGGAGCTGCAGGCGGCACCATTGCGCGGCATGGCGGTGATCACGCATCACAAGGATATGCTGTACCTGACCCAGTGGCTGGGGATGAAGAGCATCGCCACGCTGGAACCCAAGCCCGGCGTCGAGCCGAGCACCGCACACCTGGCCGGCTTGCTGGCATTGCAGCGCGGCACCCCGGCCAGGCTGGTGCTGCGCGCGCCGTACCAGAGCGCCCGTCCATCCGAATGGCTGGCGGCGCAGACCGGCATCAAGCCGGTGGAGCTGCCGTTGACGGTGGGGGGCGCCGACAAGGCGCAAGACCTGTTCGGCCTGTTCGATGTGACGCTGCAACGCTTGCTGGAGGGCGGCCGATGAGCTGGCTCGAATCCTTGCCTATCGTGCTGCCGGCTCTGCTGGCCGGCACGCTGGTGCTGCTGACGCATGTACCGTTGGGGATGCAGGTATTGCGCCGCGGCATCGTGTTTCTCGATCTGGCCATTGCGCAGATCGCCGCGCTCGGCGTGATCGTTGCCGGCAGTCTCGGGCTCGAATCGCCGCTGGCGGTGCAGTTCGCCGCCGGCATTGCCGCTCTGCTCGGCGCGCTGCTGCTGGCGTGGATGGAGCGCCGCTGGCCAGAGGTGCAGGAGGCGCAGATCGGCGTGCTGTTCGTGCTCGCTGCCTGCGTCGGCATTCTGCTGCTGGCGCACAATCCGCATGGCGACGAGCATCTGCGCGATCTGCTGGCCGGGCAGATTCTCTGGGTGCGGCTGCAGCAGTTGTGGCTGCCGGCGCTGCTGACGTTGCTGCTGTTGCCGCCACTGTTGCGCGCCAAGCGCTTGAAACCGCTGGGGTTCTACGCTTGCTTTGCGCTGGCGGTAACACTGTCGGTGCAATTGGTCGGTGTATACCTGGTATTCGCCAGCCTGATTGTGCCGGCACTCGGCACGCGCCATTATCGCGGCGGCCGGCGTAATCTGGTGGCCGGGCTGCTGGGTAGCGGCGGCTATCTGGCAGGGCTGCTGCTGTCGCTGGCGCTGGATTTGCCATCGGGGGCGCTAATCGTCTGCTGTATTGCCGGCTTGGCCATGCTGGCTTTTGCCGTCGGGCCGAAAGCCGGGGTGCGCACCGCCTGAAAACCAAGCCGCCGGCACTGCTGGCCGGCGGCTTGGTTGGCCTTGCCGGGGGCTTACTTGCGTGTCTGCGCGGCGCACTGACCGTCAACCAGAACCGGGATGGTCTTGCTGTTCGAATCGGCCGTTTCGTTCGCCTCATCGACTTTCTGCTCGGCGTCGAGTTGCAGCTTCAGCAGGTGGGTGCCCGGCTGCAGCGCGACCTGGCTATTGATCTGGCGCGCCTCGCCGACATTGATGCTGAGGCCGGTCTGTTCGGCCAGTTTGCGCTCGCCGTCGAACAAGAGGTTGGTGAACGGCACGCTGCTGCCGGCCTTGCCCAGATTTTCCATGTCATAGCTGGCGTTGAAGACGCATTTGCCTTCGCTGAAACCGTTGGCCTGGCTCGGCCTGTACGGCAATAGCGGGCGGAAATGAAAAACGGGCAGCCGGAGCTGCCCGTTTGCCATGGTACGTGCGCTGGATTACAGGCCGCTGGCCAGCTTGCCGATGGCAACGCCGGCTGCCGCACCGTTGGTGACGATGGTAACGATGTCGCCGGTGGTCGGTTTGGCGCCGTTGACCAGATTGTTGACGACCGGCGCCAGCTTGGCGGCGGAGTTGACAATGGTCACCACCGATTTGCCCTGCGACGGCAGGATCGGCGAAATGGCATTCAGCACGCCGGCGGTCTGCTGCAGGCCGGTGATGATCTGCTGGGTCTGTGCCGCAGTCAGCTGCAGGCCGGCCTGGCCGGAGACTGCGCCCAGATCGGTGTCGCTCAGTTCGGCAGCGGAGCCGGCGAAAGCGGTCAGCGGGGCTGCGGCAAACAGTGCTGCGAGCAGAATTTTTTTCATGGGTCTCGTTCCTCTGTTCAAGTGTCTGAAAGTATTGGTTTTTAGCTTTTGTTGTTAGCGTTGTTATAACGCGTAACGATGTAATTATCGTGGCGTGTTTATGTCGGATGCAAGTGTTTTTAGAGCAAAAACACCATTCGAAACCAAGTATTTTTATGCCAATGAAATTGCGAAAAAACACATGCGCCGTGTTTTTCGCAAACGCTCGTTTACGTAAACGTAACACTGTTAAGTGAAC
>CALMFQ010000057.1 GCA_937863215.1 uncultured Pseudomonadota bacterium | reverse complement strand
GCGCGCAAGGCCGACGAGAATTTCGAAGACTGGCTGCGCCAGCTGCGCGACAAGGCCTATGTCGAAATCAAGCAGGAAGAACAGCCCTGATGTTGCCGACGCTGTGTATTACCTCCGGCGAACCGGCCGGAATCGGCCCCGATCTGTGCCTGACGCTGGCGGCGCAGAAATTCGGCGCGCGGCTGGTGGTGCTCGCCGACCGCGATCTGCTGGCGCAACGCGCGCTGCAGCTGAATCTACCGCTGCAACTGGCCGAATATGGTACCAGCGCCGCATTTGCGCCGGGCTTCATCACCGTGCTGCACGTGCCGCTGCAGGCGCCGGCGCGCGCCGGCAAGCTCGACCCGGCCAACGCCGCGTATGTGCTGGCAATGCTGGAGCGCGCCACCGCTGGCTGCCTGTCCGGTGAATTTGCCGCAGTGGTAACGGCGCCGCTGCACAAGGGCGTGATCAACGATGCCGGCGTACCGTTCAGCGGCCACACCGAATGGCTGGCCGAGCGCACCAATACCGATCTGGTGGTGATGATGCTGGTCGGCGGCGGCATGCGCGTGGCGCTGGCCACCACCCATCTGCCGCTGCGCGACGTGCCGGATGCCATCAGCCGCGACGGCCTGATGCGGGTGATCCGCATCCTGCACAACGATCTGCAGCGCAAATTCGGCCTGCCGCAGCCGCGTATTCTGGTTGCCGGCCTCAATCCGCATGCCGGTGAAGGCGGCCACATGGGGCGTGAGGAAATCGACGTGATCGAGCCGGTGCTGCGGCATCTGCGCGATCAGGGTCTGAACCTGACCGGCCCGCTGCCGGCGGATACGCTGTTCAACCCGGCGCAGTTGCAGCGCGGCGATGCGGTGCTGGCGATGTACCACGATCAGGGGCTGCCGGTGTTGAAACACGCCAGCTTCGGCGCTGGCGTCAACGTTACACTCGGCCTGCCGATCATCCGCACCTCGGTCGACCACGGCACCGCGCTGGATCTGGCCGGCACTGGCAAGATCGACGCCGGTAGCCTGGCTGCGGCAATCAACCTCGCCATCGAACTGGCAGAAAAACGCACATGAGCGCACATATTCCCCGCAAACGCTTCGGCCAGAACTTTCTGGTCGATCAGGGCGTGATCAACGACATCGTCAGCGCCATCCGCCCGCGTGCCGACGACCTGATGGTGGAAATCGGCCCCGGCCTCGGTGCCTTGACCGAACCGTTGATGAAGTCGCTGAACCACCTGCATTGCGTCGAAATCGACCGCGACATCATCGCCCGGCTGCACAAGACTTACTCGCCGGCGAAGTTGACGGTACACGGCATCGATGCGCTGAAATTCGATTTCGGCACACTGGGCGACAAGCTGCGCATTGTCGGCAACCTGCCGTACAACATCTCGTCACCGCTGCTGTTCCATCTGGCCGAATACGGCGAGCGCATTCACGACATGCATTTCATGCTGCAGAAGGAAGTGGTCGAGCGCATGGTGGCCGAGCCATCGACGCCGGATTACGGCCGGCTGTCGGTGATGCTGCAATACCGTTTCGTGATGGACAAGGTGCTGGACGTGCCGCCCGAGGCGTTCAACCCGCCGCCGAAAGTCGATTCGGCAGTGGTGCGGATGATTCCGCTGCCGGCTTCGATGATCAAGGTCAAAGACCCGGCCAGGCTGGAGCAGGTGGTGTCGCAGGCATTTTCGCAACGCCGCAAGACGCTGCGCAACAATCTGCGCGGACTGCTGGAGCAGGCCGATTTCGATGCGCTCGGCATCGACAGCGGCTTGCGGCCGGAAAACCTCAGCGTTGGGCAGTTCATCGCCATGGCCGATTATCTGGCCGGCCAGAGTTGATCTGCGTCACTGCCGTGTAAGCTGGCACCACTATACTGGGCGGCAACGTCCTTCGCCCATACCGATCTGGCCTGACAACCATGAACAGCATCACTGTACAGAACCGCACTTTTGCCGAGCTCCAGCCGGGCGATACTGCCTGCGCCACGTTCAAACTGACCGAGCGCGACATCCGCCTGTTCGCCGCCGTTTCCGGCGATCTGAATCCGACCCATCTCGGCGCCGAGAATGCCTGCTCGCCGGAGCTGAGCGGCCACGCGATGTGGGGCGGTTCGCTGATTTCCGGTCTGCTGGGTAACCAGCTGCCGGGGCCGGGCACGGTGTATCGCTCGCAGACGCTCAATTTCGCCCGGCCGCTGCTGCTCGGCGACCGGCTGACGGTGAGCATCATCGTGCGCGAGAAGCGCGCGCCGAATATTGTCGTGTTCGACTGCAGCGGCCTCAACCGGCGCGGTGAAATCGTCTTTACCGGCGTTGCCGAAGTCTACGCGCCGCTGACCAAGGAAGAGCTGGAGCTGCCGGAAATGCCGCTGGTGTCGGTGCAGGATCACGACCTGTTCGAAGACTATGTGCAGCGCTGCCACAAGCTGGAGCCACTGAAAACCGCGGTGGCGCACCCGTGCGACGAATCGTCGCTGGCCGCGGTGGTCGAGGCGGCGCAGCAGGGCTTGATGCAGCCGATCCTGGTCGGCCCGGCCGAGCGCATCCGCAAGCTGGCGCAGCAGGCGCAGCTGGATATTGCACGCTTCGAGCTGGTTGACTGCCCGCACAGCGAAGAATCGGCCGCCGCCGCCGTGGCGCTGGTGCGTCAAGGCAAGGCCGACGCGCTGATGAAGGGCAGCCTGCATACCGACGAATTGATGGCCGCGGTGGTGGCGCGCGATACCGGGCTGCGCACCGACCGCCGCATCAGCCACGTATTCGTGATGGACGTGCCGACCTACCACAAGGCGCTGTTCGTCACCGATGCCGCGGTCAACATCGCGCCGACGCTGGAAGACAAGGTACACATCGCGCAGAATGCCATCGACCTGGCGCGCGCGCTCGGCGTGGATACGCCGAAAGTGGCGATTCTGGCGGCGGTGGAAACCGTCAACGCCAAAATGCCATCGACCACCGATGCCGCGTCGCTGTGCAAAATGGCCGATCGCGGCCAGATACTCGGTGGCGAGCTGGACGGCCCGCTGGCGATGGATAACGCGATCAGCAAGGTGGCGGCGCGCATCAAGAAAATCGAATCCAACGTTGCCGGCGACGCCGATATCCTGCTGGTGCCGGATCTGGAAGCCGGTA